>PLWR01000176.1 GCA_003165615.1 Acidobacteriota bacterium
CCCCCCTCGCCTTACAATCGACGGGTGCTTCCGTTCGAGGCGGCGCGACGTTCCTGAATCACTTGCTCATATAGCTCTTCGTAGGCCTGCGCCCTTGACTCCCAGCTATATTTCTCCTCCACAAGTTGCCGCCCCGCCTGGGCGATCGCCTCGGCCTTGTCTGGATGGCGCAGCAGATCCACAACGTGCGCCGCGAATTGCTGGGGCGTTTCCGCTGCCAGCAGATGCTTCCCATGAACACAATCGATCCCAACGGTCGAGCCCGGATGGTAGCCCACGATGGGCATCCGCATGGCCATGGCCTCGAGCATCTTGCTCTTGAGGCCCGTGCCGTGCCGGATGGCGCAGACATACACGCTGGCGGAGCAGACGGCCGGGCGCAGGTCCGGCAGATTGGCGGAAAGCCTGATGCCGGGCCGCGAGGCCAGGGCCTTAACCTTCGGGTCGGGATTCGCGCCCACCAGGTGGAGGGTCGCGGTAGGTACCTCCCGAAGAATGAGGGGGAGAATGTCATTGGCAAATTCCAGGGCCGCCTCGATGTTGGGCGCGTAGCCCAGGTGGCTGTGAAAAACCAGCTCATTCTGCTGCTTCTCGACGGGCACGGGGTGGAAATATTCCGTGTCCGTCCCGTAGGGAATTAAATCGACCTTGGCGTTGGGCGCGGTCTTTCGCACCGCGTCAAGGTCAGGGCCGGCCACCACGGTGGTCCTTTCGAAGCGAGGGTAGATCAGGCGCTCCCAGCGCGGTTCGCAGAACTTGCCCAGCAGATTATTGGCTTTGTCGCGGAAATTCTGGCTGCACTTCAGCATCTCGTCAAAGCGCAACGTCCAGGAATCGTGCACCGACAGCACTTTCGCGATCGGCAGCTCGGCCGGGACCAAGCCGCCCGCGTAGGCTCCTTCGACGTGCAAGACGTCCCATTTCCTTGACGCCAAACCTTCGCGCAAACGGACGCCGAGCTGCCTTCGGTAGTTAAGCGGCTTGCCCCGCAGGTAGGAGGAAAGGAAGTTAGTCAACCGCTGAGGAATGCTGACACCGTTCGTAGGGATCCCACTAACCGACGTGCAGTAAGGTTTTGCCCAATCCAGATGTTCGGCATCATCATCCAGCAGAAGTGATACAAGATCGATCTCGTGACGCCGCGACAGAGTGCGGATCAGGTTGCCGCCGTAGAGCCTGAACCCTCCCCGCGACGGCAGGTAGGGCAAACCGTGTGAAATCCATGCGATCTTCATGGCCTTCTCCTCACAGGGCGAAGTTTATTTGCCTCACGGTTCCGCCGCGGGGCCTGGTTACCTCTCGCCCCCAGCCAGTCAGCAAAAAGCTCGAGATTTCGAGCGGCAAGCCCGGAGAGCCGGCGGGCGGATGCCGGTGGACGGAATCTTGCGCCGTCTTCCAAAAGGCTGTGCAAACGGTCGTAAAGCTGGGGAGAATCTCCCAGCGCCCCCAGGTCCACTACGGCCTCGTCTGACATGGCAAGGATCCGGGCGAGGGCGGAACATTTGGGGTGGTAATTGATCATCAGGCAAGGCACCTCGGCGAGATACGATAGGAGGCATGAGTGGAAACGCATGCCAAAAAGAGCTTCGCATTCCGCCAGTTCCCGATAGACAGCGAAACCGTCGCCGCGGTAGGGGCGATAGTGGACACGGTCTGGAAACGCTAGTTGTTTCTCCAGGTGCCGCAGGACCACCGCATCACCGTACTCGGAGGATCCGGAGAAAAACTCGAACAACTTCACTTCCCAGTCGGGGTGTTGTCTGAGGACCTGATTCAAGGCTTCGGCAACACACGCGGCCATCTCGAGATCTTTGCCGGTATCGCCTCCCAGAGACGCGTGATATGCGAGCAGGGATACGCCCAGGGTCTTGTAGGCGCGTGGGCCGTCCGGCGGGTCGGCGCGGTGTGCCGGCATCTCCGGAAGCAGGGGCACCAGATCTCCCGCCAGCTCTACGCGGCAGCCAGGAGCGATCGCTAAGGCGAGATCGAGTGAGGCCTGGTCCCGCACGGTAACAAGGTCAGCGGCGTATAAGAAATCTCGCGATGCCTTCCGGCCCTCCGCCGTCACCAAGGGACCAATCCCCAGGCCGAGGGCAACTATTTTCCTCCGGAACATCTTGGCCATCCACGCTCTATGGCGTAAGTACCCCAGACTTTGAAGGCTTCGCTCGCTGCGGTCCTGCAAGAGTCCTCCCCCGCCAAACAGCCAAACGTCGTTGTGAAGCAATTGACGGGTGGTCTCAAATCGCCTGCTGCCGGAAGTCAGGGTAACTTTGGTCCCCGGCGGTATCTCAACCGGAACGGACGAAACTACCGTAAACTCGGCGTCGCCATCGACCCGCGCTACTCCCGCGATGGTCACGTAGAGAAGGAGGTCATCTCCCACGTTCTGCCATCCGTAGTACCCGCCCATCAGGTATTTCAAACCGACCTCCAACTGAGCCTGAGCGTCCGGAGCGTGGCAGCAACGGCGCTTGTAGTGAAGTTCCCCAGCCGGCGACGCTCGTGCGTCGAAAACACCACCAGGTAGGAGAGCCCGCCGAAGAGCGCTGTCTGGCAAGCTGCAATGGCGATCAAGTGCACAATCCCGGAGCCGGGGAGGAGATTGATGCCCAGCACTGCCGGAACCAGGAACATCGCGCATGCCGCTACCGGTCGGGCGAGGCAGAGCAGGTAATCCCGGGCCGTAAGACCCACCACGTTCAGCGCATACCAGGGCTGGATGGCGATTTTGGTAACGAGCATGGGTACGGCCGTTCCCATCGCGACACCAATCAACCCGTACTGGCGCGCCCAGTAAATGCTGAGCACGAGGTTCGCGACGCCCTCGCCCAGCGTTAGCCAGCCCAAGAGCCGGTGCTTTCCACGCGCATAGATCACTGAAACGGAAGGGGCTTGCCCCATTGTAACGGTATACCCCACAACCAGCGTCAGCAGCAGAGGAAAGTAGGAAACGAATCTCGCCCCCACCCATAGCCGAAGCAATTCCCGTCCGTCCAATGAAAGCATCGAGCCCAGGAAAAGACTGAGCAGCGCCGTGGCCCGGGTGGCGCGCAGGAACAACCGCTGCAGGTCCCCGTGCCGCGTCTGGCCATCGAGCGAACTCATTTCGGGCATCAAGGGCGCCATGACGGCAAACATGACCGATTTGAAGTACTCAATCAGGCGGGTGACGATGTTGAAGGGCGTCACCAGCGCCATGGTCAGCCAGCGCGCGATGACGATGGAATCAACCCGAAAGCGAAAATAATCACCCACGGAGGTCAGGAATACATAGACGCTGAACTGAAACATTTCGCCGCTACGCTTCCACGTTACGTGGGTCCGATTCAGGGATATGGTGGGGTCCGCCAAGCGGACCAGCGCCCAGTTCAGCGGCAGCGTAAGAACGGTGACGCCCAGGGTCACCACGGCCACACCCATGACCCCGTAGCCGAAGTGGAGCGCGAGGACATAAGACACCGCGCGCACGACAGCCGCGAGAATTCCGGATAGGTTAAAGAGGTCGAAACGCTGAATGCCGCAAAGGTACGCCCCCAGAACCTGAACCGGAAACGTAACCGCCACACTCAGTCCCAGCAGCACCACCAGGCGGCTGAAAGCAATGGCATTTGTGCCCGAGAGTCCAAAAAAGGGGGGCAGCACACGGGAAAGAACGAAGCTGAGCACGCCGGCCACAACGCAGACGCCGAAACCGATTGCCAGGGCGGTGGCGAAGGTTTCACTGAGCGCCCGACGCTCATCCGTTCCCCGGTACCGGGCCACGAACCTCTGGAGCGTGGTGCGAATCCCCATGTCCAGCAGCCCGTAATGGTCCAGAGCCGATCCCACCAGAACCCACATCCCGAACTGGAAATCGCCCAGCCCACGAAGTAGAATGGGGGTGAGGAAAAACGAGAGGGCTCCGGTGACGGCTAACGCAACCCAGTTCGAGAGAACACTTCGCACCATAATAGACGTCCGCTACTCGTGACTGATTGCGACCCATGCTATGCCCCAGCTTCACGGGGCCGTGGCAGGTTGGAAGTTCAGTGCTTACAGCCTTTCGTAGAAACCTCGCCTTACCTCGGTCAAAGAACCGGGGTTGGCCGGTCTGGTTGCGCGTCCAAGTAGCTGGCCCAGTCAGTATAAGTTGCCTCCTCCTCAATTTGGGGAGCGCGGGCCGCCTCCTCCAGATGATTCAGGCACAAGGAGAGAAACAGGAGTAACCACACCATCTTGTACCACGAGGTTGACAGAAAAAACGCGTTGACCATGTAACCCACTATTCCCGCCTGAAGTCCCAAGGCTATGGGGAAAAGACCGCGCAGCCGGCCCTTTCGCGTTCTGACGCGAACCCGTCCCAGCATTCTGAAGCTCGCCACCCACATGCCCAGAAAGAGGAGCAGCGCCGGAACGCCCAGCTCGGCTGTAATCTCTACATAGGTGTTGTGGGCGACAGTATCCGTCTTGATATTTGTAGCCTGGTAGTAAGGCATTTCGGCCTTGAAGTTTTCCAGCCCTACTCCGAACATGGGGTGGGCCGTTATCATGTTCCACCCTGCCTGCCAGGCAACGAACCGCGCCTCTTTCGCTAATTGGTCCGAATGGCTCGGGTGAAGGTACCGGTCCAAAACCGAGTGCGCGCCTATCAGGCCGATGGGCACAAGGAGTAGCGCCGCCAGGGCGAGGTTGCGGGCGCGTTGCGGGGAATGCCAGATCAGGAACAGGAACGACGCAGCCATGCCCAGAATGCACCCCCGCGAGGCGGCGAAAGCGGTCCCCAGCAGGCAGCAGGCAAGGCACCCCATGCAGAAGACCTTTTCCCACCGGGGCCGCTTGCCGAAGGCCCAGAGGAAGGCCATGGGCATCCACAGCCCGGCGATTAGGGCGTACTCATTGGCGTCTGAGAGCATGCCTCCGGGGCGGAACTCGGCGTATATCCCATGGTATTTCTGCCACTCCCGTATGGCGTAGAGGGATGTGAAGCCCACGGCGCCAATGGCCACCAGCAAGGCCCGGCGCAACCGGGGCCGGGAATTCACCAGCGTTAACGTGCTCACATAAAGAAGAAAGAAAGATACAATTTGTGAGTAAGAGCCCCCAGGGTTAGCCAGCTTGCCTCCCTGCACCAGGTAGGAGGAGCACTGGAGGAGGAAGAAGGCGGCGTACCACCAGGATGTAGCACTTTGAAAGAACGGGGGCCTGGACCCTTGGGCAAGAATCCGAAACGCCGCCACAAGAAAGCACAGGAGACCCACCAGCTTGACGATGGTAAGCGGGCCCCCCACCTGGCCTCCCCAGAAGCGGTGTGCTTCCAGGGGCATAATTGCAATAAGCAGGTAAAAGAGAATCACGGCTCAGCCTTGATAGGACGAACGCGCCATACGGCAAGGCGTTGAACATTGGCCCGGAGCACGCGGATATAGGCGGAAAGTGGGAGTCTCTCTAAGGAGAGGGGCTTTTCCACTAAGGCAAACAGCAAGGTGGAGGTCACCCATGTTATTGCAAAGCAGATGGGCAGCAATAAGCATAGGAGAAGAGGCAAGCGCCCGTTGGGAGCGATTATCGTGAAGGCCACCACGGATAGCGCCTTGAGCGTGACCCCATGGAACAGGAAGTAAGAGTAGCTCATGTTTCCCAGGTAGCGAATTGGCCGCCACGAAAACGCTCGCTTTAGAAACCCCTCAAATCCAAAGCAATAAAGTCCAAAACAAAAGCAGCTAACTCCCAGCGCGATGACTTTATAGGGCCCCTGGTAAGTAGTAATGCCGGGAAGGACGGTGTTGCCGGCATTCGCATCAGGCAAGAAACCAAATACTTCCTTTCGAACCTGAAACGCGAACGTGAACACCAGGCTCGCGACAAAGAGCAGGATTGCACCGATTTCGCCCCGCCTGGTCAGCGCTCGTTTCAACCGTTCGGAGCTCAGAGCCTCATAAAGTAGGATCCCCGAGATGAACATCAGCAATCGAACCCGTGATGTCGAAGCCGTAAAGGAAAAACCCAGGTACGAAAACCAGACGCCGAGGAAGAAAACCACCCGGGCTGGTTTGGGCCAGCGCCACATCTTGGTTAGCCCGACTACCAGCGGGATGCTAAGGTAGAAAAAGAACTCGTAGCTGAGGCTCCACGTGACGGTGATGATCGGCTCAATCTTGAAGAATCCAGGCAGGAGCAGCACGTTTTCCAGGATGTAAACTGCTTTGGTGAGGGCACTGCCGTGAACCCTACTGATTTGGGGCCAAATAAGGTATACCGCCAGATAAAAGGCGAGAACAGCTAGAAAGGCGGGGTAAATCCTGTCGATTCGTCGCGCCATGAACTCGCGGTAGGAGGTTTGCTTCCGGAGCAGTATTCCGTAAATCAGATAACCGCTGAGCACGAAAAACAGGTCCACCCCCGCATTGCCGATAACGCCGAGGAACTCAGAAACCACATAAACGGAGGGCGCCCTGGTCACATACGAACTGAATATGCTGTGATAGTGAACGAAGAATACCAGCAGGACCGCGAGCCCGCGTACGCCTTCCATGGCCACCAGCCGAGAGGGCTTGTCGGAGACTTCGTAGAGGCTGCCAATCCAGGCAAATGGTTTTGCTCCGGCTTGCTCAGTCACTGTTGGGCCGGACAAGTTGTCCTTACCAACGGCAACTGCCTGCCCGGTGATCGTAGATTCGCTCGACATAGGACTTTTTGTCCCTATACAAATATTCAACACGGTTTCCGATATACCCTTGTCAAGTTTAGTGGGGGTGATGGTCTTTAACGGCCATTAGCGGGCATCAGGGGTTTATCCACAATAGGAGCGTCCGGTGCGTCCCAACCGCCCTAAATCAGAGGACGCTCGTGGTGCTTCCGCAAGCGAGTCAACAAGCCCGGCCGGTAAACCTCAATCTCCTTCAAGCGCTGCCAGCCCTGCGCTGATACGGGTGTGCGTTCCAGGCTGCGCAGCCCGCGAACTCCATCTCGAACTCCCTTGAGGAATTGCCGCGGGTATCGGCCGCGCAAACTGAACCATGACATCATGGCCAAGTTATATGCCAGATACTTCCACCGCCGCCATCCAACATAATCCTTGAATGCCAGCCATATGTAGTTGCGCGTGTAGAAGTAGAAGTTCCGCCCATTGCCTCGGGTCTCTGCCGACATAGCGTGGCGCACTCGAATGTCGGGACGGTAGACCGTGCGCAGGCCTGCGTCGAGCATCCGGAGTGACAAGTCCCATCCCTCGTGGCCGATCCAAAGGGGCTCGAAATAACCACCGAGACTCCCAATATGTTCCTTGCGGAAGGCACAAGCTCCCTCGGGAATGAAAGAAGTGTCAAACTCAATATCGGCGAATTCCCAATAACTTCGAGGGTGGCACCAGTCACGAAGATGCACCCTTCCGGTATCCCCCTCCAGGACCTTGAATACCAGGCAACTCACCGCGGGGAGCTGCTGAAACGCACTGACAACCTTTTGGAGTTCCAAAGGCGAATCGAAGCAGACATCATTATCAATGGTCACAACCATCTCGCCGTGCGCCGCCATAAGTCCCCTATTGCGGCCGCCGCAGCCGAGGTTCTCGCACAAAGCGATTACACGAACCTCTGGAAACTCCTGCTTGAGGTGTTCCGCAGTCCCATCGTTAGAGGCGTTGTCGACTACAATGACTTCCTTCTTCGAATACGTCTGCGCCAGCACTGAGTGCAGGGTCCTCATCAATGACGCACGGCGCCGGTAGTTCAGGATGACTACACTCACCGCAGGCTCGTCGATCCCACGGACACGGCTGGAGGAATCGTCTGCGCTCATGACCGCGTCCCAACCAGAAAGGCGTGATAGTTCCACGCAATGTCGGCAGCCACTTGACGCCAGCTTAAGCCCGCCCCGTTTCCACGCCGGTCGCGAGCAACTGGCAGCCATGACTTAACCTCTTGCAACACCAGATCCACCTCAGGACTGCGGCCGCTGCCGTTCAGAATACTGGGGAGCCGGAAGAGAAGTTCACACGCCGCGGCGTACACCCAGTAGCGAGGGGAGGCTCGCCATCCAAGCTTGAGCCAATGCGGCCAGTAACGCCAACTCCGGTGCCACCTGGACCTGCGAAGCGCAGAAGCCCAGCCCCGAAACCTCGTGTGAACGGGTTGGAGTTGCATCCATCTTCGCATCAGTTCGCGGTCAGAAAGCTCATCCTTCTTGCCGGTTAATCGCTCCAATTCCCATCGCCAAAGGAGCCTGACGTAGCTACTCAAATCGTCCAAGGAGAACAAGGCAGCAACGCTTTGTTGTCCGGTCCCGGGTTGATCGACGCCAGTCGTCGCGTGCAGCTTAGACTCGGTGCAGGAGGCGACTCGATCAGCGAAACTCCGCAGCGAGGCGAAGGGACAGCCTTTACGAGAGGGGGTGCTCTCCACCAACACTCTCAAACGCTCCGCTCGCTGTCGGTAGGTTGACGTATATTCCCCTTGAAACAGCAGGAACGACGTCGCCATATCCAGGTAGAGTTTGATCACCCGGTAACGTGCATCTCGGGGAAGATTTGTTGGCCTGTCGATCAGTTGGTTAACAACTTCGAGCAACTCCAGCGTGCGGTTGCATAGCATCCGCCAGCCGTCTTCCAGGGGAATGTCGGAAATGGAAAAAGCAGGGATTAGCGAAAGAACTTGGTGCTCACCCCACACTACCTGCCCATGGGTCCGCAGTTCATGAGCAAATATCTCCGGCACCATTTTGCGCAGGTAGCGGCTGGAAACCGGGCTGAGTTCCACGTGACCAGCCAAGCCTCTTTTCAAGAGACATTGTTCGACCTCTCCCCCTAGCAGCTCGATCGTGGACGAAGACGGCAAGATGCCTGTTTCCTTGAAAATCAATAGGAATTCTGCATCCCCCAGGAGTTTCCATTTCTCCCCTTCGCGGACAAAAGTGGCCTCGTCACGCGCCAGGCTGCCGGTCAGCACGATGGCACGCAGCTCTCCACCGCACCACCGCGGACAAAGCTGCGATGTTACTTCGCAGATTGCACGTCTCAGCTCGGGAAGAGTCCATTCTGTGGCTACTCCATCTAGCTGGATTTCAGACGGACTGTGTTCGCTCATGATCGTGCTTTGCAGAAAATGCTCCACCACAGATTATTGCAGCCTGTGGCTCAACTCCCCAGGCTCAGATGACTGCACCTGTGCCAGAGGACCCCGAGCCTTCTCGACTTTTCCCCACGCTCGCAGGTAAAGCTCTTGTGTCTCGAAGATCTGCCTCTCCGCGCTGAAGTGTTCTTCCACCCACTTCCGTCCGGCCGCCCCCAACCTCCTTCGCAATTCAGGTTCTCGCAGCAATCGGCAAATGGCATCGGCCAGAAGCGAAGCATTCCCGGGCGGGACAACGAGACCAGTCCTCTCGTCAATGACGACCTCCGGCGTGCCGTCAACCGCGGTCGCGACCATCGGCTTTCCCGCGGCCAGGGATTCCACGGCGGTGAGCGGTAATCCCTCATAAAGGGAAGGCAGGAGAGTTATGTCTGCCGCCGCCAGCCAATCCGGAATATTGGACTGGTACCCGACGAAGCGGACGGACTCCTGCAGCCCCAGCGAATGTACCTTGCTTTCCAGTTCACTGCGCAGCGCCCCGTCGCCGACGCAAACCAAACGCGCTCTATGGAACTCTCGACACACGGCAGGCAAGGCATCCAGCAAAACATGATGGCCTTTTTGGGGTTCCAGTCGGCCCACAACAAGAAGTAGCGGGTCTCTGTCATCGAAGCCGATGCTTCGCTTGATGCCGGATGGGGCGAGGTGACCAGGTTCAAAGCGAGTCAGATCGATGCCGTTCCGAATAACAGCAACCTTCCTTGCTGCAAGTCCCTTTTCCTTGACCAGATAGTGAGCGTCGGCCTCGGAAACGGAAATGAAATAGTTGATGAAGCGCCCCACAACGCGGTCAACGAAGAAACGTCCCTTGAACCACCCTTTGCGCCATGCTTCACGACCGTGATGCGTCTCAATAATGACAGGTACCCGGCAGAGCCAACCAATAGGAGACCCAAGCAGGCTGGCGTTAAACGTGTGGGAGTGCAAAATCCCGATCTTCCGCTGTCGTAGAATCCGTGCCAATTGAAAGGCGGCCGAGACGTTCCAGGGGCTCCCCAGGGATAATGGCAGGATCACGATGTCGTCCGGCAGGTCGCTGCCAAACATCCGCAGCAGTTCGGGGCTCGCGACCAAATGAAGCCGGAAAAGGCTTCGGTCCAAGCCGCGAAGGAGGGATAGGATGTGCTCTTCGACGCCTCCACGCACGTCGGAGTTCGAAAAGAGCAATAGAGGAATGGGTCGCGGAGTCATCATTCTGGAAATACGCTACTTCCGCGCGCTTCTGGTAAGCCCGCTGCCTCTCGCATTACCTGGTGCACATCGGCGATACTCTGCATTTCAGCCCGCGGTTGCTGGTTGCTCAGAAACGCCGCGTCAGAATAAGGATCGTTCGGGTGATAGCCGTGCATCCCGGAAGGCATCCACCCTCGCCCGTTGAAATCACTCTCGCTGATCAGCCATCCCGGGTGCAGCAGGAAAATCACCTCCCCATACCGCCCATCGGGAAACAAGACGCCGAGTTGCCGCAACTCCTCTTCGGGAAGGATGCGGCCGCAGGGCAGATTCGTCAGCGCCTTAGGGATCGCTTTCCGGGCAGCATCAGATCGGAACCAGAAGCGTGCCATGGTCGAGTCGTAAATTGCCAAGTAGTCATCCGGCATCGAAAAGCCGCAAGCCTCAATGTCCCTGACGACGTTGTAGTGGTGCTGAACCGGGGTCATTCCGTGGTCGGAGAAGACACACACCATTGCGCGAGGATCCTGATTATAGACAGTCCCGAGGAGATCTCGGAGGCCCTGCGCGTACCACGCCAATCGGCGGTCGAGCACCTCGCTTTCCTTGCAGTGATCGTGCAAGGCAGCGTCCATCTCGCTCAGATAAAGGAACACGAACGACGCTTTATTCTCCTGGATGTCACGTTTCGCTGTCTCCATGAGTTCCTTGTCGGACCCCTCATGGTAGGTGTACACGTGGTAGGGCGTCCCGGCATCAGCGAGTTCGTCAAAAATCGACTTGGCGCCCGTGATGCCTCCCGATTCATAGATGCTGCGTTTCTCGGCAAAGTTGAACCATGGAAGCAGTCGAGGGCTCACCTTGCATTCAAAGGTCTTTCCCAGCCCGAGGAATCGCCGCCCCATTTCCTTCAGCAGCTTGCGGGTGACACGGTTATCGAGCACACGGTCCGGCAAGAAGCCGAAATGACGGAACCAGCCGAAGGGCGAATGCTGAGGGTCATAATAAAAAAGATTCCAGTGACCATTTTGGGAAGGAGGAACCCCCGTAAGGATACTTGGGATGGCGCCGGAACTGAATCCCAAAACGGTCCGCAAAGACTGGCGGTGGGGAAGTAAATCGTCGAGGAAATGTCGGCCCTTGAGAAACTCCCATCCTAGCGCATCAATCAGCACGAATACGGAGAGGCTGCCCGATTTCACCGTCTGTTCATCGGCAGCGTTAGATTCCTCTTTGGGTTGCAATCCACCCATTGGGTTTATCATTTTTACGGAATTGAGCGAACTATCCTCGGCCCCAGCGAGTTGGCCACAAATAAGGGAATTCGCTTCCAAATCTCTGTGGCGACCCGGAACCGTGGATTATCTGCTCCCATACGTGGGGCCGAAGCGCCCACCGCCAGCCAGTAGTACCAGTGGACCGGCCGTTCTTCGCTAGGCCAATGCCGTTTGAAAATGTGCGTGCCGCTATCTGGCGTACAACGCCCAAGGTCAACCCGGCTGTAACCGTTATTGATTGCCCACTCGAAGAGCTTCCAGTGCAAGTAGACGGAGGAGTATTTGCGCCTGAACTCCGGCAGCGTTGCACTCCACGGCCACTCCACGCCGTTCCGATCTCGAATCACCATGCCGGCGCCAACTGGCTGACGGCCATCCCAAACGGATAGAAAGCACATTTTTTCTCCCAGCCGCCGCGCCAGATTCTCGAACCACGCCTTGGGATATACGGGAGTCCCGAGATTTCGCATGTTCGTAGCAAACAAACGATAGAAGACATCTATTGCCTGAATGCCGCCCTCTTCGGATCTGAGGCCTTGCTTTTCGGCGCCCCGTATCTTATTCCGCATGCCCGTACTAAGACTTGCCCAAAACTCCTTTGCGGTTTTTGGTAACGGAACCTCGACAAGTACCTTGGGCGTCAGGTCGCTCCACGCGGAATGTTCTACCTCTAAAGAGTTCACCTGACGCAATTCGACGTGTCGCGCCCCATACTCTCTGGCGACGTCCCTCGCTCCGGCAAGCAATGTTTGGGCTGCCTCTGAATTGTCCGCGAGGAGACCTCCATAAGTAGAAAAGGGAACCGAAACCAGGGTGCGGCCAAACAACCGGCTCTTGATCAAGAAGAGCGGCAACACGCCTACAATCACTCCATCGGAACTGGCAGCTAGGTAGAAGGCCTCATGGCCAAACGTCTCTTGCACCAATTCTCGCCAAACCCACCGATGATAGATCAGCGCGCCCGGCGCTCGATCAATATAGGCATCCCAGATTGCCGGCTCTTTACAGATCTCCACATTCATGCTCGTTCTGTTCCTAACTGGGAGCCCGTGTCCAACGCCATCAAATTTTGCGTCGCTGGTGCCACTCTGCGGCCCGTGCCAAGTTGCTCCGCGTTATCCTCCATAAACCTCTCGAAGGTGGTGAATTCAAACTCTGAAAGCAGGCTCTTAATCTTGGGCGCCGTGGTTTTCAGATTGACGTAGGTCTTGAATTCTCTCTTCAGGTTCATGGGCAAGCGAGGGTGATCCGGATCAATTTCCCTGGGGTGAATGTAGAAAACCACTGGCCGTCCTTCTCCCAATACCTTCAACGTCATCTTCTTTGTGAGCGAGAAAGGAAACAGCCTAAGGTAGCCTCCTCCGAAGAAGCACATGGGCTGACCCAGAACACGGGTTACCGTCAGCGGAAACTCAACCACTCCCCCGGAATCAGTGGGAACCACATACGGCGCGTAGCGGCCGCTTTTCCATCCTCCATGCCCACGCGCAGCGGGAAATACCGACGAATCGTAGCGATATCCGGCCTGCGCAACACTTTCGAAAAACCACAGCGTCTTCTCGGTAACGGAGAACCCAGACGAGCGATATCCCAAAATGCTGTGGCCCGTGATATCTTCGAGAATCTCCCTGGATTTCACTGCGTCATGGTAAAACTCGTCCCGCGTGATCTCGTAAACCAGCTTATGCGCATAGCCGTGCGAGGCGATTTCATGGCCCTGTCGGGCCGCCTCTCTTACCAGATGAGGAAACCTTTTTGCCACCCATCCCAGGAAGAAACATGTGACATGCACGTCAAACTCGCCAAACAGTTCCAACAGAGTTAGGAAATTTCGCTCGACACGCGACGGCAGGGCCTCCCACTGCGACAGTGCAGGGGTGGACGGCACGCTCAAAATATGAAACCAATCCTCCACGTCCACGGAAAATATGCACTTCATCGCGTAGTCCACCTCACAACCCCGCCTTACCCAATATCTCGCTGTCGCGACCCCTGGAAAGACTAGGAATTTCCCAAATATCGAAGCGCCGGCCGCGGCAAGTGTCCATGAGCCCCACCAGCGCCCCCAAACTTCCAAACAAGACATAGAAAGGAACAGAGAGAAGACGGCCGGCGCCCCGTCCCCGAAGGGTCAACACATAAACATACATGGCGGAGCCATAGAACAGAATTTGTGCTAAAAGGCACGCCGCAAAAAACGGCCGGCGCGACAGACCCACAGTGGCAATTAGCAACAGCAGGAGAGGAACAACCGTCAAATAGCGAAGAAGCTTATGCGATAAGAACTGCCATCCCCTCAGGCCGAATAGCATGGCCCGAAGCTTCCACATCGCGAGTGCACCCTGGCCAGAAATCCGCCGCCTACGGGCGAATTCCTCCCCAGGAGACTGCGTATCTCTCTCCAGGACACGGGCCTGGGGTTCATAGAGCGTCCAGTAGCCCGCGTGGGCAACGTGCAACGGCAGTTCGAGATCGTTGGCAAGTTCCGGAGAAACCGGCTTATACAAGCTGCGGCGTATGCAGAAGATAGCGCCGTCGCAAACCAGAACCGCACCAAGCTGACTCTCTAGGCGGCCAACTAACGACTCATATCCCAGGTAGACGGCGGCGCCACTTCCAATGGCGCGGTTGTCTGCCTCGCGCACAGTGCTCGTACTCCCCGTCACGCACCCCACTCGTGGGTCGCCAAAGTGACGCACCATTTGGCGCAGGCAATTCGGGGCGATATGCGCGTTAGCGTCTGTGAAGAAGAGCAGATCAGCCCGGGCGTGCTGGACAAGTTGGTTTAGGGCTCGCCCCTTTCCGCCGCGCTTTTCCATCCGGATCAGCGTGACGCGAGGGTCTTTGATCATCCGCACGATTTCGTCAGTATGATCATCGGATGCATCTGAGGCCACCAGAATCTCCAACTGCTCAGGGGGGTAGTCCCACTGGAGTGTCTCCGTAACCTTCCAGCCGATGTCCTTCTCCTCGTTGCGAGCAGCGATAAGGACGGAGACGCCGGGCAAAAAGTCGTTGCGCGCCGCGGGGCGGACCCGCCGCGCCAGCGCCAGAAGCGCGAGGATGACCGGGTAGCCGACATAGACATAGCCGAGCCACGCCACACCGATCCAGAAGAGAACGATCATTGTGCCCCCCGTCCCCAAAGGAGGATCTTGATGGTCTCAAACAGGATCAGGATGTCCATACCGATTGACATATGTTTTATGTAGAAGAGGTCGTACCCGAGTTTCTCTGTGTTATCCTCCACCGATTGACAATAACCTCGGCGCACCTGTGCCCAGCCCGTGGCTCCCGGTCTCACGCACCACCGTTGCGAGTAGAGGGGAATTTGCCGCTGGCACTCTTCTTCCTGCTCCCGCACAAAAGGCCGGGGCCCGACGAAACACATGTCTCCGCGCAGAATGTTGTAAAGTTGTGGCAGCTCGTCCAAACGGGTGTGACGCAGCCACCCACCGACCCTCGTACAGCGGGGGTCGTTGGGTTGGGCCGGTCGGGGCCCTCCGGAATCGGCTCCGTTGCGCATGGATCGAAATTTGTAAAGTGTAAAAGGTTTCCCATCCTTGCCAATGCGAGTTTGTCGAAAGATGGCAGGCGCCCCCGAGTCAAGCCAGATGATGAGCGCGACAAGCCCCATGATGGGCAGGCAGATGAGCAGGGCCAGGAGCGACAGAACCAGCGCCAATGAGCGCTTGCAGAGCAGCGTCCATTGGGAAACCTGGGGGCGGGAAGTGAAGAGCAACGAACTCGCACGAATAGAACCAATCGAGACCTTACCCGTGACCGATTCGTAGAGCTCAGCTCCATCCTGGATCCGCACCCCCCTCGCCTTGAGCCGCAGGAGCTCCTCTACGGGCAGACTGCCACGGCAATCCGCCATGGTGACGATGACTCGCTCGATCTGCCGAGCTTCAACAACGTCGGTCAACTGCTCAACTGCTCCGAGGTTCCGCAATCCGCTTACGTCCTGGCTGGGGCTCGCCAAGCCCCGCACGTAACCGACCAACTCCACCCCCAGTTGCGGGCGTCTCTCAAACTCGACAGCCAGAGATGTGGCAAGAAGGCCGTCGCCCAGGAGGAGGACTTTCTCCACCAAACCGGCCGCCCGGGTCACGGCGAAAAACAGCCTGCGCCATACCACCAGGAGTATGGCCACGAGTACCATTCCACCCAGGAAGCTACGGAAGTCGAGTCCGATGTCAGGGTACTGGTAGTACACAACAGCCAGGACCAGGCAGACCGCACCCACCACCCTGACGAGGCGGATGCTGATCTCGCGAGGATTCGCGAGGATGGACGAGTCATAGAGATCAAAGTAATGGAGACACAAAAGGCACACGGCGGAAGCGATTGCTATCCTAAGGAGAACATTGTCCCCCTCCAGCCGCAGCCCGATGTTGTCTCCGAGCACAAAAATGGCTGCGCGCAACGCCACCCCCACGAGCAATGCTTCCGTCATTACGAGCAGAAGCGTCCGGCTGGGGAAAATTCCATGGAGCACTCTCGTCATCGCTTGGAGCCTTCCGGCATCATTTGGGCCTTAGAGGCCGCATCATTCGCCACGGCAATGGATGAATCCATGTTTGAGTCAGGCAGGAAGGAAGGGTGGAAGGTAGAGCATGCTGGTTCGTGCCAGGTCCAAAGCTGTGCTCAACTCCCTCCCTCCGTCGCTCCCCGGGCCGACCGGAACAATGATGCGGACAACTGCTCCGTCGCGCCGCCTTTTGCACACTGCGTCCCAAATCAAATAGACCTTCAGCCAATACTCGCTGGCAATCATCCGCCCCTGGACTTGGTACCAGTAAAGCATGACAAAGCGCTGGCCGTCTTTGGCAATGATGAAGCTGTTCACCATTGCCGGGCGGCCTGCGACGCCGGTAACTAAAGAAAGGCTGCCGTTCTGAATCGGTTCCCACCCTGCGCCGGCCATGCAGTTCTTGGGCGAGTGCATGCTTTCACCGGCCTGTTGCACCAGGTAATATGCGGTGAACAACTCCGCGGTCTCCCCGTGGGGATTGCGGTAGTCACGCAGAATATACTCGTCGGCGCCAAGCACTGGTTCCAGTCGCTCCGAGATCGATCCTTCATTGGCCAATTCCCATTGCCCGAGATGGCGAGGAAAGTTCGCAAGGGGTTGGCGATCAGGAATAACGGGTGCGGAATTCAACCAAAGCCGCAGCCCGAAGCTCAACAACAGGCTCACCGTCAAGGGGAGGACACGAGTCATGATCCGCTCTTTCTCTGAACACCACGCGGGCTGAACCAGCGCTGGAGCAGTAGGTACTCACCCAGCAGCAGGCAGGAAGCAAGAACGAACACCACCCACCCCGAGAACAGGTGCAGGAAGCCGCTGGCCCATTTCTCCCCCCAGGCTTGCGCAAGTATACCGGTACCGGCCACGCGCAAGGCGTTAACGCCCAACGCGATGGGAATGCTGCTCAGGACGAACAATGGACGCAGCCACCACCGGGAAGGGAGGAAATAGCCCACGACCACTCCTCCCGTAATCAAGGTGGCAAGTGACCGGATACCGCTGCAGGCCTCGGTGACGTTCAGTGTCTGATTGTTGAGTTGCAATAGGTTTCCGTCGCGGAAAACCGGGACGCCGAAGAGATCCAGAAGCCGCTCGGCCATGCTCGAGGCCACCAGTTGAAGCGGTCCCGCCACAGAATTGAAAATGACGCCCGGCAGAGGAATGGCCAGAAGAAACAGGACGAGGACAACACTGACTTCCCGCAGCACGCGCCAGCCGGCAAGGTAGAGAATTATTCCCGCCGTGAGGATAAGAAACGATACGCGTTCCAAGAACAAGTCGGCGCCCAGGCACCCAAAGATGAAGATTACCTGTGACAATAATGCGACTACCAGGCCCGAATTGGCCGGCGCGATGGGCAGGCAGCGGAGAAGCTGGCGCTTTCGCCAAAGATATGCTGCCGCAAGGGGGGGGATAAACAAGCCATGGGAATAGTCCGGATTATGCAGCCAGTCTTTGCCCAGGCGGAACATTGTCGGACCATAGAGCGCCCCAATCGTGGCCAGCAGAAGCCCCCAGCCTGTGAGGGAGATCCTCAAAGGTGCACGCACTTGAGCAATATCCATGGAAGGTTGAGTTGCGTCACTCATCGGGATTGACTTTCCTATCTGTTTCGGTTTCGAAAACAAGCCATGATGTGAAGGCGCCGGCCGTGATCGAACGAGCTTCCTTGCGCGACGGGCCGCCCTTGTTGCGGCTCGGCGCTGCAGGGGGCCGAAGAAGAGTGCATTCGTGAGGTGCGTGGCTCGTTAATGTTGATAATAAGCAAAACAATCATGTTGCGGGACACATGCACCTGCCCCTGCCATCCACCGCCGCAGCCCAGGTTACGTTTTGGGTAACTGGACGAGCAATTTTTGGACCTCAGGGCGCTTGCGCAAGCCGTCATCCAGTTTCAGCGCGGCGTTGAGTTCCTCTTGAGCTTGCTGTTTCCTTCCGGCGCCGAGCAGGCTGGCGGCGAGATGGAATCGGTATTCTCCGTTTTTGGGCTCGTCGCGGACCGCTTCCTGCAACAAAGGCACGGCAGAGTCGTAGAGTTGACGTCGGCAATAAATCCAGCCCAGAGTGTCGGAGACGGTGGAAGAATTAGGCAACGCCAGCCTGGCACGGCGCGCCAGATCCAGCGCAGCATCCAAGTCGCCGCCATGCTCGCAGTAAAGCCACGCCAGATTATTCGCGGCTACGGGGGAAGTGGGATCAATTTCCAGTGCCTTTTGATAGGCCTGGGTGGCCTTATCGAAGTCGCCCTGCTCCTTGTGCAGCATCCCCAGCACGGTCCAGGCGCCCGCTTGGCGTGGTCTTACGCGCGTCGCGGCCTCCAAGTCCGCAATGGCCTTATCCAGAGACTTCTCCCGAGCGTAGAGCGTGCTGAGCAATGCGTAGGTGTTGTAATTCTGTGCGTCGAGCTCCAACGCACGCTTGAGGGATTTTTCGGCGGCATCGTTCTGTTTTAAATCCAGGTAAGTCTTTCCCAGCAGATTGTCAATGTCCGCAGTCTCAGCAATAGCGATCTGCTGGCGGATACGTGCCACCGCCTTGTCATTCTGACCCTTCATAAGGTCGATGGTCACCAGCCCATTGAGTGCGTCGGTCTGTTTGGGATTCAAACTCAGTGACTTTTCGAATTCCTTGTTTGCCGCGTCGAAGTGGCGCTGCATCAGATGGACCGCGCCGAGCCGCAAGGGCCCCTGGGGAGAATCGGGCTGCAATTCCGAATACTTCTGGAAAGCCTTCTCCGCTTCCTGAAAATTCTTGAGATTGTAATAGGCCCTTCCGGCAAGCAGGTGCGCCTCAGCCAAATTTGGGGCTTGCTGCATTACCTGTTGTGCGGGGCGGAGCGCGAAGTCGGACATTCCCCTTTCAAGCATGACCCGGGCCAATTCCAACTGGGCGTCGATATATCGCGGATCAAGTTGGATAGCGCGTTCCAGACTGCTTTGTGCCCGGTCCAGGTTGCCCTGCTCTGCGTAGGCGATACCTTTCCAGTAATGGACAGCCGGGATGTTGGGCTCGTACTTTTCTGCCGTCTCCAACTGTTGAATTGCCTTTTGCGGATCCTTGCGATTCAGCATGACCTGCGCGGCCAGAATCAGCGCCTGGGGTTGCTTCGGGCTGTCCTTCAGGATTTGGCCCAAAATCTTGTCGGCGTCATCATACTTGTGTTCCGCGAGGGCGAGCGAAGCCAGTTGCAGACGGGCCGGCATGAAGCTGGGGCTATCTGCGGAGATTTCCGTGTCGACCTTGCGGGCATCATCGATACGGTCCTGGCGCAAGTAGAAGTTGGCCAGGCTGAAGCGAGATTCGGCGGAGTTTTTCTGAAGTCGGATCACATCCCTGTACAGGGGTTCCGCATCTTTGAATCGCCCCTGGGCATTATAGAACTCGGCCAGCATCTGGCGGGCATAGACGGAGTCCGGATTTGCGTCCACGGCCGCACGATACTGTTGCTCGGCCTGAGGGATATCCTTCTGCAGGAAGTAGTAGCCGGCCAATGCTTTGCGGGCCTCGATCGACTTGGGGTCGATGGCCACCGCTTTCTCAAATTGCTCTTTGCCTGCCTCCGGCTTGCCCTGCGCAATGTAAAACAGGCCCAGATTCAGGTGGCCAGGTATATAGTCGGCATACTGTTGAAGGAGCTTTTCGAGAGCCTTGGTCCCCTCTGGCAGGTTCTTCTTTCCGGCATAGGCGTCGGCCAAAAGGATCTGGGCCTCTTTGTTGCCAGGGTCTTTTTGGAGGATTGCTTGGGCCGTCGCCATAGCCTCGTCGAAGTTTCGGGACAGCAGGCTGAACTGGCCCAGCGCGAGGCGAGCGGGTACGTAATCGGGGTTAAATTCCGTGGCTTTGCGGTAGGCCAGAAAGGCTTCCCGAGATTGGTGGTTGGAGAAATAGGCTTGGCCCAGCTTGTATTCGAGTTCAGCCGAGCGTGGGTCGATCCTTAATGCACGCTTATACTCAATAATGGCGTTTTGCGGCTCGCCTGCCGCCAGATACTTTTCGCCGTGTGCCACGAACTCGGACTTCCGCTTCTGCGAATTAGCTTGGCACGCTACAGCAAGGAGCATCAGTAAATTGACCCCCCAGAGAACGAACCGGTATTTATTCTCCAGTCGACTTCTCATAATCCTTGCCTCCGCTCCCGCGTCCGTGAAAAATTCAGCATGCGCGCGTTCAATCTTCCTCCCGGCGAGAGGGTAATAAGCAGAATCCTCGGGGGCTTCGCCAGATAGCAGGAACGCTTTGCTTTCGACCTCGATCTCGGGTCATTGCGCCTTCCCGTTCGTTCCGCGAGAGCCGTAGTAGTAATAGTGTTTGCCGGGCAACCGATCCACTCCGTTGACTACGACTCCGACAATGTTGGGCTTCAGCAGGTCAATCGCGCCGCGCACCAGTTCGTGGGGAGAACTGCCGGCGCGGACCACCAGGATGGAAGCGTCGACCATCGGCGCGAGCACTTGCGCGTCAGCGAGCGACAAAACCGGAGGCGCATCCAA
The DNA here is from genome assembly GCA_003165615.1 of Acidobacteriota bacterium. Next base: position 20,582 of record PLWR01000176.1, read on the forward strand.
GATCACAAGGTCGTGTTCCCGCAGTGCTTCGTCGAGAAAATCCCGCATCCGTTTGCCGCTAAGCAACTCAGCGGATCCTTCTTCGATGCGGGTCGTGGGAATCATTGCCAAATTGGCACCCAGTTGAACGCGAATGTTGCTCAGGTTCTTGCCGTTAACAAGATAGTCGCTTAGACCTACCCGTGAAGTCATCCGGAAGAGATTTCCCAGTCCCGCTCGCCTTAGGTCGGCATCCACAAGCAGGACCCGCAAGTTTTGCAGGGTACTCATCGAAAAAGCCAGGTTCGCAGATACCCAGGTCTTACCTTCGCCTTGCATCGCGCTGGTTACCATGATGCTGCGGATAGGCCGGACACGCATAAGTTCGACCAGTCGGGTCCTTATGATGCGGAATTGCTCCCTGGCATAGGCGTCTTCCTGATCGTCCCACCCGTTATGCGCCATCACCAAACGTTCGGGGAGGGACGGGTACTTTACCGCTTGGGCCAGCGGTGCGAAGCGTTCCGCGGCTGTCGGCGACGATATCAGTACTGTGGGCACCTTGGGTTGCGCCGCCTCCCTGAGGCTGAGGCTGATGGTTCTTCCGTCCTCTCCCATGGCCTGCCCACTTTTTATCTTCCTGGCCGTGGCGCGATTCAATAAGGGCAGCGCGGCCAGTGCGGGCGTGGCGAGATAGAACGTGGCGTCCCGGGCACTCCGTATCGATCGGTCTTGGAATTCCACAAACAACCCTAAAGCACAGCCGAACAATATGCCGCCCAAGACACCCAGCAGCGAAAGTTGCGGCACGTTGGGCTGGACAGGTTTCTCGGGATAGCTGGCAGGGTCAATCACCCGAAACTGCTCACCCTGGGCGCGTCTTTCCATTTCCGCCGCCATCGCCGAGGTGTTCTTTTTTTCGAGCAGCGACGCGTAGTTTAGCTTCGAGATCTGGTAGTCGCGGTCCAGTTCCAACATTTGCTGCTCGACCGCAGGCAGGGCTTCCACCCTGGTCTGCATCTGCCGCATGCGTTTCTCGATTTCCGCCTGTTGTTGGGTGCGGCGTTTGATCTCCTCGTCCAACGCTGCAATCTGGCCGCGAATCTCAACGGGCGCTAAGTCCTTGGAAGGGGGGGCGGATGTGGTCGTACCCGCGGCCTGGCCCGACGGGGGGGGCGACTTCTCAAGCGCTGAGACTTCTTCCCGGAGACGCACGACATCGGGATGGAGGGGCGTGTACAGGATTTCCGCCTGCTTGAGTTCCTGGCGGCGCAATTCCAACTCCGATTGAGCCAGCGGCTGGAGGGCCTCTGCCTGGCGAGCCGTTACGGCGCTGAGCATTGACTCCGCGTACGTCTTCTGCGCTTGGGCGCGGCCCAAGGCGTCTCCGTTGACTTGGAGTGTCGTCTGCAACTGTCCGAGCAGTTGGAGAGTGGCACCTTCCTGTTCCGGGAGACTCCCCATGTGGAGGGCCTTGAAGTTCTTAAGGCGCTGCTCCTCGTCGGCGAGCGTAGCGCGGGCCTTCTCTAGCTGGTCGTCGATGAAGGCAGTTGTCCCCTCGGCCTCCTGCTCGCGGACCTTCAGATTCTCTTCGATGAAAAGCGCCGCGAGTTCTCGCGTCACTTGCTGAACCACGGCCGGGTCCTGTCCTTGGTAGGAGATCTTGAAGGCTTCAAGCACGCGGTTCCGCGATTGCTGATCGGCGACGATTTCAACTGTAATGTCCTGACGCATATCATCAATAATCTCTTCCTGCGTGCGCTTCCCTTTCTGAAGCAGGACATTCAGGACTCGGTCAAGCGTCGACTCGGTCCGGTAGAGACCAAACTCGTCGATGATGCGTTGGAGATGCGTCCGGCTCAGGATTTCCTGGCTGATGATTTGCAAGCGGTCGTTAACGTCGGCGGTGACGATCGGCTTGACGAAGTCGGATGGCAATTTCTGCGGCTCGACGAGGATCGTGGTTTGCGAAAGGTAGATTTTGGGCAGCTTCGAAACTACCCCCATGGTGCCGCCGGCGATGACCAAGGCGGGAAGGATGATCCACCACCGCCGGCGGAGGAAGATATCCCAATAGTCGCTCAGCTCCGCAGTTGGTTTTTTCCTCATGGCTTCCAGTGACCTTTCTGGGGATTACTTCTAATTGCCAGTACGCTCTGCCCGATCCAGCGCCTGGACGTAACGAAGGTGGGAAAGCTCTGGCACTACCGGATTGCCGCGCCTCCCAGACTTGGCGCGGACTAAGTGGCGCCCACCGCACGGGACATGAGGGGCACACCAAATCCTGGGAGGGCGGCGCTCCTTTGCGTTGAAGCCGTCTGCCCCCTTGAACCATCCCCATTCCCAGCCAGTTTGTGTGTCATCGCGAAGCTCAGCAATTCGCCTCGATTGCGGACGCCGAGCTTGCGGAAGATACCCGTGAGCTGGTGTCTTACGGTGACTTCACTGCGCGAGAGCTTCTGGGCCATTTCCTGGGTACTCTCGCCAGCACCAATCGCTTGGATGATATCGAGTTCGCGCGGGGTCAGGCCGAAGACGTTATGACGCTCGTCTTGCCCTTGGCTGTCGACTCGGTCGTTGAGCGTCCGAATGAGAATCGAGAGCCGGTCGCGCTCGACCCAGTACTCACCAGCCTTTACTGCCCGAATGCTCTTTAAAAGAAGGTCAGTCGCGGTGGTCTTAAAGGCCACGCCGCGTGCGCCCAGACAGAGGGCTTCAACCAACTCCCCCTCGTCGATGGCGTCAACCAGCAGCAAGGCCCGCGTTGCCGGGGCAAGGCTGCGGATTTCGCGCAGGACTTCAAGACCCGAGAAGCGCGGCAATGCCAGATTGAGCAGCACTACATGCGGCTGCGCATCGCGAACGCGGGCAACGGCCTCCATGCCGTCCTCGGCCTCCCCGATCACGACAAAACCCGGTTCGGACCCCAACAGGCTCCGCAGGGCCGCGCGGAACAGGGTATAGCTATCGGCGATCACAATTCGAATGCTTCCGTTACCGTTGGAGGGCTTGGGAAGACGTGTCATCGTGGCCATTCGTCAACAAACCTCCATGCTCCAGATGTTAGGGCGTGATTCCGGTTCGAAGAGCAGTGCCCGCTGCGGATAGGCCTTGTCATGCTGGTCAATTGCAACCTCAGGGAAGCCTGCCGGTCAATGCCGAGAGGACTGCCCGCTTTAATCCTGGTGTACAAGTCTGTGATTCGCGGCGAAGACAGCAAGTTCCAGCCTCCCCGAAACTCCCAGCTTGTCGAAGATAGTGGTGAGCTGGTGTTTGACAGTTTGCTCACTGAGGGACAACTTTTCTGCAATGGCCTTGTTGGTGCGGCCGGCAACGACCGCGGCGATGATTCCCAACTCGCGAGGGGTGATTCCAAAGTTCCTCGCTTTGGGCTGCGGTTTCGGGGAAGGGGTAAGTCTTCGCAACGCCTCCACCGTGGTGCTGACGCTGTCGCGGCCCACCCAGTACTGACCGGCCATGACACTCCGCATGCAGCGGACGAGAGTGTTCACAGGTGACTGCTTGGAAATTACGCCGCGGACGCCGAGCTGAAGAACCTCGATGACCTGCTCATTGTCGTGAACCGTGTTCAGCAGAATGGTCCGAACCGAAGGCGACGACGAGAGATCTTTCATGTTCTTCCAATCTGCATTTGAAGACATGACCAGGTCAAAGAGGACTATGTCCGGCTTGAGCTTCTTGGCGAGCTGCAAGGTTCTTGCTCCATTCGAGGCCAGCGCGACGACCTCAAACCCAGCCTCGGCCTCCAGTAATTGGCGGAGCCCGTCCCGGAAAACCGGATGCTCGCTCGTGATCAGAACATGAATGCGACCGTTGTTGCCTGCCAAGCTGTTGCTCACCAAGCCTCAATTCACTGTTCGAGAGCCTATGCCGTTTGCCCTCCCTCACGGAGAGTTGGTTCTTACCCAGGTTCGGCGCCAACTTGGCGGTTGCCGAGGCAGCTTACCACCCTATGATATACACCCGGAGGCGGATTCAATCGTAAGAGTGGTTCAATTCTGTATACAGCTCCGCCCTCTGAGTCACATTTCTGTAACCCACCCCTGGTTGCTGCTGAACTTGTGTTGCCCGAGAGTGCCGGCCAGCACTGATCCGGATAGCCAGTTCTTGCTGGGGAGCAGCTCGAAAAACCAGAAACGATGTTTATCCAGCACCGAGCTCCGCAACCTGAACGGGGCTTTGCTGGTCATCAAGCTGCTTCTTCTCTGCGCAACACAATCCGCTGCTCTGCCGCTACTGCGAAACCTGCAGGAACATGATCATGACCTTGCTCCAAGCGAACTACTTCCCCACGCCCGCGGAGCAGCACAGGCAAGTTTGCACCACCGGGCGGAAGAAAAGCCTTGAACCTCAATATGGCGCCGGACGGGGGAAGCGTGACGGCAAATATGAACGCTCCTCCGAGACTGAGATTGCGCGTTAGGCCTGCGCCCTGTTGCAGGGCGTGCCCATCCTTCCAGGAGAAGACTACGGGAACTTCCAGCCCAAAGCGTTGGTGCTTTCGAGGTATCATGATGGCCCTTCCCCTTCTGCCATTCAGTTACTGAATCCTGAAGTGCTCCACAGCAAGCTGACCGGCGGAGGGGCATCGCCTGTCGACCTGCATGGCCGCCACAGCCAATGACCGGATTGCGCATCGCATTGGCTGCCGTTTGAATCTGACGAGTAATGGGGATTTTATATATTTGAACAAAGCAGCGCAAGAAGCAGAGTGTACCCCGGCCTGTGAAAGAATTTGCTCCTGCCGGCGGGTAGGACGGTTGTCTCAAGGTGAGGGCTTTCGTCTCAAGACTGATTTTGTGAATTCATCTCTACCGCAGTAATTAAGGGGCCACCTCACAGAAACTGTAAGGTGTGAACGGCCGCAAGGTTCTTCGCAACTTAGGTTAATCATTACTCCTGTGTTTGCCAGCAATTACATCGCTCGTCTTAAATCTGTGGGCGCGTAATCATCTGGGTACTGGGTCATCGTGTTGCTGGCCCGCAGGCAGCCATTTCGCAAGCCGTAGGCATGATGGCTGATGACCCTTTACCTTCCCGACTTTCCACCTCATGTACTAATTGATCCGGACAGATTACATGCTCACGTCACACGGATTTAATAAAGGCCCTGTGAATAATGGGGATAAGGTACACAAAAGACACTTGGATTTGACCAAGGCCATGTGTATAATGAGCTTACCACATACATGTTTGTGCCCCTTCGCTGCGCGGAAGGGCCGAGCACATAAATATGGCCATCAAAGTCATTATTGCAGCAGACTCGACGCTGAATTCTCAGTTGCTCTCCCGTGCCTTGGAGCAGAAGAAGAAGCAGTTCGTGGTTGTGGGATGCGAACACACCGTTAAGGGTTTTGTTAAGGAGGCTTCCAACGGTCGCGCCGACGTGGCAGTGGTCAGCTTCGGGCTCGGGGGAGATCCCGAGGGCGGGCTGAAGGCTCTTCACGATTTACGGGCTGCGGGTTCGACCTTATGCCCCATAGTGCTGCTGGATAGCCATAGTCACAAGGGCGTGCTTGAGGCCTTTTCCGCAGGCGCTCGAGGCGTGCTATGTCATACCGACCCCTTCGAAGTTGTGTGCAAATGCATTCAGAGCGTCCACGCTGGGCAGATATGGGCCAACAGCCAGGAACTCCAGTGGATACTTCGTGCGTTGACGGACAGGAAACCCTCGCGCATCGTCAACACCCTGGGGATCCCTCTGCTCACTTCGCGTCAAGAGCAGATCGTGAGAATGGTAGTTGAAGGTCTGCCCAATAGGGAAATCTCGGCGGCCCTTCAAGTCAGTGCGCACACTGTCCGGAACCACCTCTTTCGCATTTACGAAAAGCTCGGTGTCTCAAGTCGTGTCGAGATGGTCCTCTACGCCTTAAGCCGACAGTCCGTCCCCACCACCAAAGAGCAACACTGAGTTGCCGAGTGGACATTCCTAGGCCACCTAATTACCCGGGAAGGGGCAGGGTGAGGGGGGATCGAACTTCCAGAAGAGGTTAGTGCCACCCGTCTCCTGGTCAAACATTGGCCAGAATCTTCGACCGTTGCTCGCGAACCTTCCCCACCAGCGTGTCCCACCCTTTCACAAACATATTGCGGAAGAACTGGAGGGGGGCGAAATCGCCGAACTCTTCGATGGCAAGCCCGTCGTCGTGATAGGCCTTGCGGAAGTCAGGGAGTTTGTCACATAGCTCGTCAATCACGGCTTGCGGGGTCATGGCGTCAATGCGGGAGGTAATGGGTGGATCAGCTTTGATAATTTCTTCCGCGGTGCTCCAGTTGATCGTCACGTGCAGCGCTCCGCCCACCATCTCCGTGAAGTGATGGGTGCCACGGGCGCCCCCACCCAGCAAGGTAATGTCATATCCGCGTTTTCGCATCATCGCGTACTGCTTCCTTGCCAGGGTGCAGCCAGCCTGGGCGAGCGCCTGCGGAGAGACCTGAATGCCTTCGTGTTCCGCCGTCTTCGCCAGGCACTCATCAAAGATTCCTGAGATGTGCGTGACGTAGAAAAGGGGATGCTTGCCGCATCTTTGCGAAACCCGTTGATAAAGTTCGCAGACCTTGATGGCCTGGGCCATGGCAAAGACTTCCGTGGCGATGATGGGCATGTCCTCGGGGATCAACTGCTCGAAAGCCTTCAAGCCCGCCGCCGTGCAGGGAATCTTGGTGATGAAATTCCTGGAGAGCTTACGGAACCGCAACGCCTCATTCACGATGTGGTCGGGATCTTCATCCAGGTGAGGGTCGCCTTGAATGGAAACGAAGCCTTGCCGGCCAGGTTCGCGGTCATAGAGATCCAGAAACTTCTCCATGATTTCCTTGACCATGGTTTGTTGAGCCCGGTCCGCGGCGTGCTGGTCATCGGGGCTTCCTTGAATCGCCTCGCGGATGGCGCGCATCGCCCGGCTGGGTTCTTCCTTAATGATGCGGGCGGAATAGGAAGGATTGGTGGTGCAACTAATTGCCCCAGCAGCAATGGCCTTGTCGGCCTCCTCGAGCGTGGGATTGTTGATCCACAGTCGCGTCGGCGTCTCCCGGTGCAGCCGGTGAAAATATCCATCCGTCATATCCTTAACCCTCCCTTTTTGCTGTCAGGCTAATGGCTACACGCAGCGACGAAAGTTTTGCGCGTTGGCCTGTAGAGGTTGCGGAAAAACTCCTTGGTGCTGTCATTCTGAGGAGGTCGCCGCGGCGACCGACGAAGAATCTCGCATTGTCTCGAAGACACTCAGAGCGAGATCATTCGCCGCTGCTCAAGATGACAGCATGGGGGCGTTTTTCCGCAAGCTCTGTAGCGGCGGTCTCTGACCGCCGTTCTTGAGAGCCGACCACTTTGGCGATCAGAGATCGCCGCTAAAACCTATGTCAGTTTGTTTAACCGGGCCTCAATCCGTTGCAAGGATTCGCAGGCTTTCTTGACGACCTCCGCGGGATTGGCCTGGTGGAACTCGCGATTCCAAATCTCCAGCGAAATCGCGCCGTCGTAATGCAACCGATTCAGTTGCTCAAATACCGGCGCGAAATCAATCGTGCCCTCGCCCGGAAAAGTTCGATTGTCATGAGGCATTCGCAGCTTTTCCATGGGTAAATTCATGGCATCTGAGACATGAACCAGGAAAATGTCTCCCGGAGCCATGTGCTCAAAATCCGCTATCTTCGACCCGCCCAGGAAAAAATGAAAAGTGTCGATAATCAAACCACCGTTGGGACACGCCGCGGCGGTAACCAAATCCCGTGCGCTGCGGAGATTGTTCACCTCTGCCGCGATTCCCGGAAACTCTAAGGCGATGCGAATGCCATACTTCGTCGCCACTTGGCACACCTGGCGGAATCGCTCCGGGGCGCCATTGAGCCATCCCGGCCCCAGTGCTGGAATCGTCACAACAATTTTACAGCCCAAGGCCCGCGAAATCTCGCAGATGTAATGAGTTTGGATGAGAACTTCTTTGAGTTTGGTCTCATCCGCATCCATCCAGCCGCCCAGAAAGCACAATTCGGCAACCCGCAAGCCGGAGGAGTCCAACTTGGCTTTAATCTCCCCCAGGGACTCGCCCTGAGCCATCGCCGCCTTCACATCATCCAGCCAGAGGCCGATCTGGCGAAAGGCCGCCGCCTGCGCCAGCTCGATTTGTCGTTCGAGCGGCGTGCTCTTGATAATTGCGGTGTTAAGGCAGAAACGCTCGTGCATATTCACTCGTGTCGTAGAGTTTGGTTTGATTCCCACAATTCACTTAAGAACTCAGTTTATCATCAAACGGAATCCCAGCACACGAGCCTTGGGCCATACGCTCGGCGAAATCAAGTGCATAGATGAAGCTTGCGATGGAAGCTACTCCCCGGCCTGCGATGTCGAACGCCGTTCCGTGGTCAACCGAGGTGCGAATAATGGGGAGACCGAGGGTGACGTTGATTCCGCCTTCAAAATCCAGGAGCTTCAGGGGAATGTGCCCCTGGTCATGATACATGCAGACGATGGCGTCATACTTCTTCTTGCGTACGGCCATGTAGAATAGGGTGTCAGGCGGGAGCGGACCCTCCACCGGCATCCCCTGGCTCTGCGCCCATTCCACCGCGGGTCTGATCTCCCTTTCCTCTTCATCCCCGAAGAGCCCGTTTTCGCCGGCATGGGGATTCAAGCCCGCAACCGCGATGCGGGGATTCTCTTTCAGCCGGCGCATGGCCTCGCAGGTCAATCGGATGATGGTGGAGATGCGCTCTTTCTTGGCGCGGGCAATGGCCGTCGCCAGCGAAACATGCGTGCTCACATGGGTTACCACCAGTTGGTCGGAAACCAGCATGATGGTGACGTCCTTAGCGCCGCAAACTCCACCGATCAATTCTGTGTGCCCGGTGAAATGCGGGTCGGAAAGCTGCGTGGCCTCCTTGTTCATGGGGAGGGTGACCATCGCGGCGATTTCTCCTGCCAGTGCGGCGCGCGCGGCGGCCACCACGTATTCACGCGCAGCGTGGCCGGACTTGGCGCTGAGCTTGCCCACCGACACCTCCTGAGGCGACATGACGGCGGCGTCGATCACATTCAAAGGGCCTGCTGCAAACTCCTGCGCCTTGGTGATTTTTCGCAGGGACACGCCACATGCAAGTTTTTGGTTGTAGTATTCGAGCGCTGCCATATCCCCGAAAGCTATAATCGGGACCTTCACTTTGCCTTCCGCAAATGCCTTGAGAAGGATCTCGGGGCCGACTCCGCTGGAGTCACCCATCGTGACACCAAAAAGTTGATCCATGGTTTTTACCTTTCCCCTAACGAGTCCCGAAGGGATGCGAGAACGGTCGGGGGGCCAAAGCTGCCCGCCTTTGTTACCAGATAAAGGTCGCGATCTCGATGGCCAATGTGCGCGCCGAACTGTTTCGCCTCAATCCTGGAAATGGGGATACCTTCCATCACTTCCCCTAAGGGGTGAAGGGGCGGATGGCCGATTGCTTCCACAATGGCATACGCCGTATCGCCCCCGAATACCACCAGCGCATCGAGCGGAGAGCGTACCAGGAGCTGGCAGACCGACCGCGCCAGGCTTTTGGCGAAATCAAATGTTGCCCCGCTCGTGCCGCTTCCTTCTTCCAGGATAATCCAGCCGCCCTCGGTGGCAGCGTCTGAAATCGAACGGCTATCGATGGCCCTGAACCCCTCACGCTTCGCTTGTTCCACCTGCTGAAGAGATACTTTGTGCAAGCTGCCATTTACGATCAGGGCATTCCGGGCGCTCGGAAGGGCAGGGGGCTCGCGGCGGCGTGGCATATCCATAAGCCGGGCAAGTTGAGTGGCAAAACCGGCTGGCCCCGCAGCGAGCCGGAAATTTGCGGAACTTATGAACGCTCTCGCGGCGGCTTCCACCTCCGCGTCGGTTTCGCCGTCACAAACCGCAATGCACGATGGCACGCAATTCATGACGTCCCTCACCGGCCCTGACCGCACCGGTACCCGGCATGATGCCGCCAGCAAGGTCGGGATATGGCTCTCCTTGACGGGATTGAATGGATCGTGGGCAAAACAGGTGGCGCCTACCCGGACTCCGTCCACATAGAGAGAGCCGTTTCTTACCGTGCGTCTCATTTGCGGATAGGCGGGAACGTAAAGAAGCGGCGAACCTTCATAGGCGTCAATCAAGGCGGCAAGCTCAACGCCGATATTTCCTCGCAACGTGGAATCGGTCTTCTTATAGACGTGGGAAAACCCCTGACCGTGCGCGGCACAAGCGAGGTCGTAGACTCGCCGGGCTGCCTCGGCGGCCTTGGCGTGCCGTGTTTCTGTATCCACCACCAAGGCGCCCGTGGCATCGTGCAGATCGCGCGGCAAGAGATTTTGCACGGTTCTTACCTGCGACCTCACGCCCGCCGCGGCGAACTTGGCGCCAACTTCGAGCGCTCCCGTCAAGTCATCTGCCAATACGAGAATTCGGTGGTCCGCCATGTTTCGCCCAGGCTTTCCAAACGCATGTGATTGTAGCGCAAGCCTACCCCCTGAAGGTAAGCCATTCCCAGCCTACGGCAGCTTCCCATTACGAAAGACTTGACGAGACAGGGCGCTCTCCCTCAGAGTAGCTCGACATGGTGACCACAACTGCGGCGGGCCCAAACAAGGTGCGTCATGAATACCTGAAGATCCCAAGAAACCGAGTGAGTGGAGGAAATTTATGGATGGAATCATATTGAAGCGAAGATTCATGGCGGTGCTTGCTTGCATCGCATTGGCACTGGGCATGCGCGATTTGCGGGCGGACGTGAAGCTGCCCAACCTGATTTCCGACGGCATGGTGCTGCAACAAGGAATGAAAGTGAACATCTGGGGGACCGCCGACCCTGGTGAACATGTGACCGTAACTTTACAGGATCAGCGTGCCACCTCCGTAGCCGACGGAAAGGGCATGTGGCAGGTGAAATTGGGCCCGCTCAATCCTGGAGGGCCATTCACGCTCACCGTCGCTGGGAAGAACATTGTGGTGCTGCACGATGTGCTGGTGGGAGAGGTCTGGGTGTGCTCGGGGCAATCCAACATGGAGATGCCTGTGGGTGTAACCCAGGGCGGATGGAGTTCAGGGGTACTTAATTACCAGGATGAAATCGCCCGCGCCGATTATCCCATGCTCAGGATGTTCACGGTTCGACGTGCTGTTGCGGGGAAGCCGCAAACGGATGTGCAAGGGAATTGGGTGGCTGCGCACGGGCAGGCCGTCAGCGATTTTTCCGCCGTGGGTTATTTCTTTGGCCGCGACCTGCAGAGAATTCTGAATGTGCCTATCGGCATGATCCACTCGTCCTGGGGAGGCACGACCGCGGAGGCGTGGACCAGTCGCGGCACGCTCGAATCTGAACCGGAGTTCAAGTCCATACTCGACGACGGAACGAAACTCCTCTCCGCATATCCAAAGGTCGTTCAGGATTACGAACAACAATTGGCCCAGTGGCGGCAAGAATCTGACAAGGCAGAAGGTGATGGCGCGCCAATGCCGACGTTCCCCACCATGCCGAAGGATCCGAGGAGCGATCCCGCGCGCCCCGCTGGCCTCTACAACGCCATGGTGATGCCGCTCACGCCTTACGCCATTCGCGGCGTCATCTGGTATCAGGGAGAATCCAATTCCGACCGCCCCATCCAGTATCGCAAGTTGTTTCCGGCCATGATTCGCGACTGGCGGCAATCCTGGGGTGAAGGTGATTTCCCTTTCCTGTATGTTCAATTGGCCAATTGGGGTGTTCACGCGCTGAAATATCGTTGGCCCGAATTACGCGAAGCACAGTCGATGACGCTTTCACTGCCCAAAACCGGCATGGCGGTGACGATTGACATTGGTGACGCCTCCAACATTCATCCCACCAATAAACAGGAAGTTGGCTATAGGCTGGCGTTGGCTGCGCAAGGGATTGCCTATGGGCACGATGTGATTTATTCCGGACCTACTTACGAATCCATGACCATAGAGGGAGGGAAAGTTCGTTTGCACTTCCAGCATGCTTACGGTGGGTTGACGGCGAAGAGCTTGTCGATCATCTCCGTCTCGGGCTTCGAGATTGCCGGCGAGGACCGCAAATTCGTTGGCGCTGATGCCAGGATCGAGGGTGATACCGTGGTGGTCAGCAGCGATCAGGTTCCGCACCCGATCGCCGTCCGTTATGCGTGGGGCATGAATCCGCGGCCCAGTATTTACAACCGGGCGGATTTGCCGGCTTCGCCTTTTCGCACCGACAAATGGGAGGATTTGGATGCAGCCTGGTGAGGTCCCGAAAGGTCCTGAAGGCCGACAGTTGAACCCGGAGCGCGTTGTATGTCCAGACAAAAATCCTAGACATCCGCGTGCATGACTGGCGCCTCCAGCGGCAGGAGCCTTCGGTCCTGGCGGTCCGGTCAGAAGGCTGCGGGGATGGGGAAACTCGTCACGCGGGCATTCTCATCGAGTTCCGCTTCCGAGCGGCTCGCCGGGATGGTCGAGACCACGGCCTTGGGCATCAGGGTTCACTGAAATCCTGCTTTAACAACTTTGGGAATAGCGTTATGCTGGGGCGCGCATGGGGGGGGAGATCCCTCGAACGCTCCGGTCAAGCGCGCTGAGGGGCTGTGCAGCCGGCGGCCGTTTCGCTTGGAGCCCTTTCGGGAGGAACCATGGGTAGTGTTGGTACTTTTGCGGCGGGCATCCTGATGGGCCTTCTCGCGGGCTTGTTGAATGGCATTTTCCTGCTTCCCATGCGTTATACGAAGAAGTGGGCATGGGAAAATGTCTGGATCTTTTTCACGATTCTTTCCTGCGGCTTGTTCCCGTGGATTGCCGCGCGCATCGCGGTTCCGCATCTCATGGATGTCTTTCGTTCCGTCCCCCTCTCGGCCTTCGTGCCCGGGTTGCTGGCGGGGTTGGTGTGGGGTGTCGGCCAGGTCTTGTACGGTCTGGGTTGCGGCATGGTAGGAATCGCCATCGGCAGCGCGGTGATTGGCTGCACGGCCATCACTGCCGGAACGCTGGGGCCTCTCATCGTTTACACCCCGAGCAAAATCTTCAGCTCTGCCAGCCTGATTCTGCTGGTGGCGACAGGCTTAATCGTCGTCGGCATCTACATGTATGGAAAAGCCGGCCAGGCCAGGGAGAGGGAAATGGCCGGCACCGGCGAGAAGCAGATTGTGGCGGGAACCTTTCGCCTGGGACTTACCATCTGTTTGATTTGCGGAGTGGTGGGTACGATTTTCGTTTACGGAGGGCGATCAAGCACCGGGTTGTTGATAGCCGCCAAGGGTGCCGGCGCCTCGTCTCTCCTGACGTTCTGCGTCCCCTTTGTCGTCACTTTTAACGCCGGCGCCGTGGCCGGGACCGTCTTTTCGCTGTACAAGCTGCGGAAGAATCGGACGGGATCCTATTTCTTAACCAGCGGAGCGTTCCTGTGGAATTTAGGCATGGCGGCCGCCATGGGATTGCTGTGGTATAGCGCTCTGATGCTCTATGGCATGGCTTCGTCAGCCCTGGGAAAATTGGGCTCTTCCGTGGCCTTTGCCTTGTTTTCCAGTGGCACGGTGCTGTTCGCCAACCTGTTCGGATGGCTGGTGGGAGAGTGGAAGGGAGCCAGCCGCCAAACCATTCAGGGTTTCATCAAAGGCATGGTGTTTATCGTCTGCGCCATCCTTCTCATCGCTTTTGGATTGAACACGCAGTAGGGCGGCACGGGACCAATGAGGGTGGAAGCTGCGGTTTCGGCGGGACTAACGAGGTGGCGGAAAAACCTATCAAACTGTCATTCTGAGGAGGTTGCCGCGGCGACCGATGAAGAATCTCGCCTTGTCTTGAAAACACTCAGAGCTAGATCCTTCGCTGCTGCTCAGGATGACAGCATTTGGTGGCGGCGCATACAGGAAAGGCAATGTAGTCGCCACCCGCGGTAATCGAAAGGACAAAGGACAATGAGCGAAAGTGCTTCTTCCAAATCGCCCATCATGTTGGGAATATTTCAATACATGCCGTTGCCAATGGTTTCACGCTATTTGGCCCGCCAGGGATGGAAGTGGGTGGTTCTCGACATGCAACATGGCCCGATGAACAATGAGACAGCCTACGAATGCATCCACACGCTGCGTGCCCATGGGGCCCAGCCTTACGTGCGCGTGTCCGTGGATCATCCCACCATGATTCAAAGGCTGCTTGACCTGGGAGCAGCGGGTATTGTGGTTCCGGTGGTGAATTCCAAGGAAGCCGCCCAGGCAGCGGCTTATGCGGCGAAATTCCCACCGCTCGGCGGCCGCTCCAAAGGGGGAGACGTCGATCTCCAGTTTGGCGAGGACTATGCCGAGTGGGCCAATCGCGACACCAAACTTCTGGTACAGATTGAGCATATCGATGCCGTCAACTCGGTGGAGCAAATCCTGGCCGTCGAGGGAGTCGATGGCTGCTTCATGGGGCAGGTGGACCTTGCCATCTCCATGGGACTCGGCCATCGCAACTTCAAAGATAATGAGGAGCACCGCAAAGGCATTCAGCGCTCCGTGGATGTTTGCAATGGATTGGGAAAGCTGGCCTGCTACAACGCCTTTTCCATGGCCGAGGCGGAGGAGCGGGCGCGGCAGGGATTCCGCGGCATTACCTTCCGCTCCGATGTGGATTGGCTGTTGGGAGCGACGGGCGCCTTGCTGGCCGAAATCCAAAACGAATTCGGAGGCGCGGCGGAATTGTAGCGGCGGTCTATGACCGTCGCCGACGCTCTTTGCGCGCCGCCTGAAGTTTCTGCATTTCTGATGGGAGCGCCCGCCGGACCCTCAGCGATGACGCCGCAAAGACATGTCCGGGTTGGCGATACGGCCAAGTGACCCAGGATGCGAAACTGGTAGCGCGGACCTGTCCTCTAGGTCCGCGGCACTTTGCTGTCATTTCGGGACGGACCGCGGACCTACAAAACAGGTCCGCGCTACTCGCTCACAAACCAGAGGCCTGCGCCAGCCCGCCATCAAGACGTCTTGACGTTATAGCGGCAAAGCGTCATGATAGCACTATGAATGCCACACAAAAGCGTGCCACCGTCTATTTCGATGCTTCTCTTCACCGGGCCTTGCGGGTCAAAGCTGCCGTGACGGAGCGCAGCCTGTCGGAACTGGTTAACGTTGCGGTAAGGCAGAGCATGGCGGAGGATGGGGAAGATTTGGACGCCTTCAAAAAGCGATCGAAAGAACCTGATTTGGCCTTTGAAGCGGTGCTGAAAGATATGAGGCGGCGTGGAAAGCTATAGGGTTTTGATCAAGCCCTCGGCGGCCAGAGAGGTGGAGGAGCTTCCCAAAAAAGACCGCGCGCGCATCGCCACGAAGATCGCTGCTCTGGCCGGCAATCCCCGCCCCACGGGTTCTGAAAAACTCTCCGCCCGGGAACAATACCGGGTTCGGCAGGGACGTTACCTCGTGGTTTACTGCATTGCGGACGCCGAGAAGACCGTCCTGGTGGTTAAGGTGGCGCACCGCTGAGATTTACCGGCATTCCTACTGCGCCGAAAACGCAGAGCTGCGCTTTGCGCCTGCCCGTCTGTTTGCTTGCGGCTCGGGCGTGCTGTGCTACCCGCTCTTAGCAACCCGCTCTTACCCCCACCACGTTTCTCCCGGCGGCAAGTGGGTGCGAACATAATCCTCGTTCAGTTCCACGCCCAGCCCCGGTTTATCCATGATCTGCCAATTGCCGTCCTTGATAATCGGACCATCGTAGATCACGGCGCTGGCATACTTCTCCGGGTTGCCGGGGGAATATTCCAGCGCCTGGAAGTCGCGCATGGCCGCCGCCGCGTGGGCGGAGGCGATGGCCCCCACGGGGCTGGAAGCATTGTGCCCGCAGATGGGAAGGTAGTAGAGCGCCGCCAGATTCGCGATCCTCTTGGCTTCCAGCAGCCCGCCGGCCTTGGGAATATCGATCTGAACCTTGTGAACGCCCTGGTTGAGGATGAAGGGCGCGAAGCCTTCGAGCTTATACAGGTTTTCGCCGGTCAGGATGGGCACGGGGGATTCCGCCGTCAGCTTGGTCCAGGACTCCGAATACGCCGGCGGCATGGGATCTTCCAGCCACATGGGGCTGATGGGGGCCACGGCCCGCGCCAGATTCAGCGCGTCGTTCCAGTCGTATTCCCAGTGGCAGTGTACGGCGATGTCGATGTCCTCACCCAGCGCTTCCCGCAGATTCTCGTAGCCCCGCGTAATCTGCGAGAGGACCTGGCGGGTAAGGCGGGTAGCCGGCAACCCCTGAAGACGGTCAGGCGTGGCGTGCCAGGGCTTGGGCAGCGCCTTAAGCGAATAGAAGGAGGGCTTAACCGCGGTGATGCCCAGCGGGCTGTTCTTAATCATTGATGCATACTCCCGGCAGGAACCCGCATCAAGGATGTCCTTCGCCTCGCTGGTCCAATACGCGGGCACACCCTCGCGGTACCTGCCGCCCAGCAGCGTGTAAACAGGAACGCCCAGAATCTTCCCCGCCAGGTCCCACAAGGCGATTTCCGCGCCGCTGACGGCCGTCACCGTCACTCCGGCGAGAGATCCGGCGCCACCTGTGGACAGCATCATTTTGGTGTAAAGGGGCTCGACGTTGAGCGGGTCCTCCCCGAGAAGCAGCGGGCGCAGATATCCCAGAATCACGTCCTTCACTCCGTGCCCCCAGTACGCCTCCCCGAGCCCGGTAAAACCACTGTCGGTTTCTATCTTCACCATGTTCCAAGGAGTGTTTCCGTTGACGATCATGGCTTTCACGTCCGTGATCTTTACCTTTTTCAGCAGCGGGGAAGCCATTGCCGGGTAGCCCGGAAGAGCCATCGAAGCCGGTACCGCTGCCGCCACGCTCTTAAGAAAGTCCCTGCGGGGAGTGGATGACATAATTTTTCTCCTGATGAATTTGTGATTTGTCCATTAGCCTTTTATTTTAAGCTTTGCGCTGCCTATCCCGGCACGCCGGGACTCACCGAAGGCGCTCACTGCCTACTGCTTTCCGCGCTGCCGCGATGATGGCGGTGGTGGAGTAGCCGGGCACGATGGGGATGGAAACCACACGCCCTCCGGCGGATTCCACCACCTCGTGACCCACGATTTGTTCCCGGGTGTAGTGCCCGCCTTTGACCAGAATACTGGGCAACATGCGTGCCACCACGGGCAGGACTGAGGGGTCGTCGAAGATCGTGACGTAATCCACGGCCGCCAGAGCGGCGATGATCTCCGCGCGCTCCGCTTCCGGCTGAATCGCCCGGTGGTTGCCCTTGAGGGCGCAAACGCTGCGGTCGCTGTTCATGGCCACAATCAAGACGTCCCCCAGCTTGCGGGCCTCCGCAAACAAACGTGTGTGGCCGGGATGGAGCAGGTCAAAACAGCCGTTGGTAAGGACCACTCGCACGCCTTGCCGCTTAAGCTCGTCAACCTTTTGATAGGCCTGCTCGAGGGGCAGGATTTTTTGCATCCCCATGGGGTTGTCCCCCCTCCCGGAAGGCTCGCCGTAATCGAACTTCCGGTCGGGCAATCTCCTTTTACCAGATGCGCTAATGCCAAAACAAGGGCCACCATTCTAACCGGGATGGGGTAGTGGCGTCATTTCAAATTGGCACTTTTCGAAACACCGGTCATTCCCGCGAAGGCGGGAATGACCGCGCTTGGGACCCCCCATGTCTCACAAATGACACCACTACCCGGGATTGGGATTTCTTGGCACCTTCAATCCTGAGGCGAGACCGGGAAACTGGGAATAGAATCGGGGGAATGGGAACCGAAGGCTGATTTACTAACTATCTTTATTGCCTTCAGTCACAAGGTTTTTCAATAAATTGGGGAGCTGTTGGGTGAAGGCCGAGCGTGCCATCACGGCGTCGCACCCCGCAGCCTTGGCGTCGGAAATCAACTGCTCCTGGACGTGAGAGACAAACCCCACGATTCGGATCAGGCGGGTGGCGGGGTCAGCTTTCAGCGCTCGAATCCAATCCACGGCGGGCAGGCTGCGGGAATTGAGGTCCAGAAAGATGACTTGCGGTTGAGCCTCGGCGATGGCCGCCGCGCCGCGCCGCGAGTCACCTGTAACTACTGTAACGCCAATAGCTTTCGCCGTTTCCCGGATCTTCGCCAGGAAGAACAGGTCATCCACCAATGCCCCCAGGGTCGGCGCCATGCTACTCACCTCCAGGGTTTCCGTGGCAGCCGAGATCTTTGAAATGTGAACTCGCTTCTGCTCGTTGTGCTCAAAATGTCCCTGCCACCTTCCTAATATACCCCAGGTGCTTGCCGCAGGCGAGGACTGCCCTATAGGGTGGGACGGTAACCTTCCCAGAGGACGGCGCACCGATGGGGCGGTGCAGGGGCGGCGGTAATCGTTAAATCTCTTTTACATTGTCTGCAGCCGCGGATGCGTAACCGAAAAAGCGTGCCTGCCGTCATTACTACGTATGAGCCCCGAAAATACCTCAAATGCTGCTGGAAAGTTACTCCGCCTCCACAGGCCGTCGATAGTGGTGCTTTGCGGCCCGGCGGCTTGCGGGAAATCCACCTTTGCCCAACGGCACTTTCGGCCCACCCACATTATTTCTTCGGACTGGGCACGCGCCCTGGTGTGCGACGACGAGCGTGACCAGCGCTTCAACACCCAAGCCTTTGCATTGGTGCATTTCCTTGTAGAACAACGGCTTACGGTGAACCGGCTGTGCGTGGTGGACTCCACCGCGCTGACCCTTCAGACGCGCAAGGATCTGCTCGATCTGGCTAGGAAATGCCAGGTTTCAACCACCCTGATCCTTTTCAATGTGCCGCTCGTGACCTGCATCGAACGTGACGAAAAACGTGAGCGCTCCGTCGGCAAGGCAATTGTCGAGCGCCAGTATCAGAGCCTGGAGCTGAGCAAAGCGACGATTCGGCAGGAGGGGTTCGAGCAAGTGGTGGAGCTTCAGGAAGGCGATTTGGAAAAGATTCAAATCGAAATACTTTTCCGCCCCGTCGCGCGTACAGCGCCGCGTCCGCAACGGCCTGAGGCTGGCGCCCCTCGACGGTTTGAGCGCCCTGCCCAGTCTGCCGGCCGCCGACCGAGCGGTCCGGGGGACAATAGTCACCCTACCCCGGCGAAGTCCATTCCGCCAACCGTCCCATCTACGACGTCGCCTCAGCCGGCCATGAACCCTGTTTCGACGGCCAAAGTGGCGATACCGCAACCCGCGGAAGCTCCCGCCCAGGTGCCGCAGGACGCCAATAAGGGATGATTGAAGAGGCGGCTTTAACGGTCAGGACGCCCCGTGAGGCGGTCGTAGACGGTGCGCGCGTTCGTTGATCCCAGGGACTCGTTATAGAGGCTAGTCATTCCCAGGATATAGCGCACTTCCTCATCGAAGCGGTGGAGGATTCCCAGATCGACCTTGCGGATGGGGAAGTGTTTGTTCTCAGCTTTGGAATACCAGAACTTTTGATAACCGCGGTCTTCCAGTTCGCAATTGATTCCGTGGACAACCAGATAGGGTGGGCCGGAGTAAATCAACTTTCCCCCCTGCTTTTCCAGATAGGCCACGCAGCCTGACTTTTTCAGCTCGATCCTGCCGGGCTGAGCGCCAGTCACCATAAAGCCTGCCTGCTCAAATTGCTTTTGGAAATCTTGCGCTGCTGCGGTTTCAGTTGCCATGAATGCTTCCCATCTGCCTTTTGAATTGAAATGCCGCTGTCTTATAACTCCCCTCCATAACCAAGGAGGGGTGCCCGAAGGGCGGGGTGGTTACTTCTGGCTCCATTGACATCGTATCGCAAGGCCGCCGGTTGACACAATTCCGAACCTGCCCCTAAAATGATAAGTCTATTGCACTGCAGGCAGAAAACGCAAGGGCGGCAACCATTCAAATTTCCCATAAAGCACTTCGCGGACCGGTAAACCTGCTGGACCTTATTGGCAGCACGTCACTGGTGCGCCTGGCGCGAATTCGCCCCGCGTCGCCCGAGGTTGAAATCTACGCCAAGGCGGAATGGGAGAATCCCGGGGGCTCGGTGAAGGACCGACCGGCTAAGAACATCATTCGCGAGGCGGAAGCCGCCGGGCTGATGTCGCCGGACAAAATCCTGATCGACTCAACCTCCGGCAACACCGGCATTGCCTACGCCATGATCGGCGCGGCCAAAAATTATCGCATCAAGCTCTGCATGCCCTCCAATGTCAGCATGGAGCGAAAGCGCATTTTGAAAGCTTACGGCGCGGAGATTGTCTACACCGATCCCATGGAAGGCTCCGACGGCGCCATTCGCTGCGTGCGCGTTCTGGCCCAGGAGGGTCCCGAGCTTTATTTTTACGCCAATCAATACGATAACCCCGCCAACTGGCGCGCCCATTATTTGACCACCGCTCCCGAGATTTTCGAGGAGACAGATGGGCGAGTGACCCACTTCGTGGCGGGGCTTGGCACCAGCGGCACGTTTATCGGCACGGCGCGGCGGCTGAAGGAATTGAACTCCCAAATCCAATGCCTCTCCTTCCAGCCGGATTCACCTTTCCACGGCCTGGAAGGTATGAAGCACATGCCCACCGCCATTAAGCCGGGGATTTACGATACCAGCGTGGCGGATGAGAACCTGGAAATCGCGACGGAAGATGCCCACATCATGACCCTGCGACTGGCGCGCGAGGAAGGTTTGCTGGTGGGAGTCTCCGCCGGCGCCGCCATGGTGGCCGCGCTCAAAGTGGCGAATCGATTGACCCGAGGCGTGGTGGTGACGATCTTCCCCGACAGCGGCGACAAATACTTGAGCGAGCGATTCTGGGACGAAGGAAGATAAGGAATCGGGTCATTGGTTCATCGGGTCATTTTGAATTGGCGATTGGCGATTCTCGACGTCAGCAAATTGATTCAACCTCTCGCCGAATCCTGCCGATAGACGAAGCGGGGGAGTGTGGGCGGCCCGAGCAATGGGGATGGGAGTGCTCTGGGGAATTTGTTCTCCCTCACGTTGAGGCTCGATTCTACCGCTAACCGATGCGGGAGAGCGTGTCACTTGGGGGATGGGGAAATCAGGCCATCGGGCCATTGACGAATGGCCGGGACCTGCCAGACGCGGCTGTCAGGCGGACCTCAAAGAGGTCCAATGTCATTAGCCCCGGGTGAAACCCGCGGAAACGATGCACGCTGACAATTTTGCCAACCCGAAGGGGTCGAACGCGGCCAATATAGCTATATAGAAATGGTTTATAGTCAGCATAAAATTAATTGCGTTGACATTCCAGGCTTGCCTATTTAGAGTAGCAATGCGAGATGCAAGGAAAACTCCAACCCGAGGCAGTCATGTGTTGTCTCCCGACAACCTTGCCGGCGTGTGGAGTTGTAGTCTAACCATAAGGCTCCTTAACTAAATTCGTACTGAAATCCCCAACCGCCGGGCATTACCCCGGCGGTTTATTTTTTTTCCAGGAGAAAACCCATGTTGAATACACGATTTACGTTGTACCCATCCCATCGTTTTGCCTCCCCGAAGCGGCTGTCGTCCGCGACCGTGGCGCCGGATTCCACAAACCCGCACGGGCAGTCCAGCACCCGCGGCATTCGTCAACGCATTGTGCGCCTTTCGGGAGGCAGAATTCTCGCTGCCCTGGTCGTTCTACTTGCTCTGACTACGGCTCCGGCTTTCGCGCAGCTCAATTGGGAAGGCCAGACCGGTGGTTTCATCACTCCCTTTGCCTACACCAGTCCCTCGCCTTCAACCGGGTTCGGAAGACCGCAAGTGGCGTTTCATTACTTCAACGCCGGCCCCGTAATTGGAAACCTCTTTCAAACTTCGGTTACGGAAGGCGTCTTCAAGCATGTGGAGTTTGGCTACACGCGGGCGCTGTCGAGCGAAGGCAACACCCCCGGATTGAGCCCTCTCTTTACCGGCGGTTTTAACATTTTCCACGCCAAGGTGAACGTTCTTGAGGAGAACGCCTTCAAAACCAAGTATCTTCCCGCCATCTCCGTGGGCTTCGTGGCCAGGACCCAGGTCGAGCGCGTGGGTGGAGTCTTGGATTCGAAAAGCACTTGGAATGGAGATTTCTACGTGGTGGGCACCAAAACCATCACGCAGATCAAAGTGCTGCCCATTGTGCTCAATGCCGGCTTTAAGGAAACCAACGCGTCGGTATTCGGCATTGCCGGAAATTCTCCGGCGTGGGTGGGCCGGTTCTTCGGAACGGGCGCCATCGTAGTGAAAGGTCCCAAGAAAAGCGCGTTTATTTTCGGGTCGGAGATTGTGCAGCAACCACGCTACATCGAGGGGCTCCAGGGTCCTACCATCCCCACCACGGTCACCTATGTTTTCAGGTTCCTCCCGGGGCTTGAGAAGGCTAAGCTGAATTTTGATTTTGGAGTGGCTCAAGCCGTAGGGGTTATCTCGCCGGGCGTCAACATCCAGGCGCGCCATCAGGTGGCGACTGGTATATCGTATCAATTCTAGCTCCGCGGATCGGATCTCAGCGGAGCGTGAAGCCCAAGGGTCGGCTTCACCCGATGTGTTTCGGGTGATTCGCCGCCACCACTGGGCGTTGCCGAGGGGGGTACTGGAGGCGCCCCAGGCTCGCCTGCGGGCGGGTATTGCCAGCTTCTCGCGTATTCGGGATTTGGCAGATCCGGCGAGCTTCGGTATGATGATTCAACACGATTTCACCAGGGCAGAAAATCAAGGAATTTTTGATCCACCATAGGTGATGGATGGCTTTGAAACTTCGGAATGAGCAACAGGAAGCAATCCGCCAGCACGCCGCGCGGGACTATCCCAGCGAGTGCTGCGGGGTGTTGTTGGGGAAGGCCGATGGCGACACGAAGGTGGTGACGGAAGTTGTGCCGCTCACCAACTTGCGCCACGATCCCACGCGCGCGCAGGAGCTATTGCCCCTGGACGATCAGAGCAGGGAAACGGAGAAGAACCGCTTTCTGATCGATCCGCTGGACCAGTTGCGGGTGGAAAAGGGAGCGCGGGCGCGGGGGCTTGACGTGCTGGGCTATTATCACTCCCACCCCGATCATCCAGCGCGGCCTTCAATTTATGACCGCGACCACGCGTGGCCGTGGTACTCTTATGTTATAATCTCAGTTGAGCGGGGCACGCCCAAAGACTTGACGAGCTGGGTTTTGGCTGAAGACCGGTCAGCCTTTGCGGCAGAGTTAGCGGAAGTGGCGAATTAAGAGCTTGCGGAAAAATGCCCCAATGCTGTCATCCTGAGCAGCAGCGAAGGATCTTGCTCTGAGCGTTTTCAAGGCAACGCGGGATTCTACGTCGCCTGCTGGCTCCTCAGAATGACAGTGTCATTGAGTTTTTCCGCAACCTGCTAAGCCCTGAAATATTGATGGCGAGAAGAGTTGTAGCGCCGACCTTTGGGTCGGCACTTGTTGAACCAAAGTTCAGCGCTACAAAATTTGTAAACCTGCATAAGATGGGTTGGAATCGTTCGGCTTTGCATTGCATCGATATAGTTAGGGCGGAAATCCTCGATGCCCCTCGAACCGTAACCCAAGGAGAGCTAATGCCAGTTAAGGTCATCATCCCGACTCCGCTGCGGCAATATGCGGATAAGAAGGAGTCGTTGGAAGTGCAGGCAAAAACGGTGGCGGAAGCGCTCGCAGCCATCACCTCACAGTATAGCGACCTGCGCAAGCACCTCTATAACGATGAAGGCAAGCTCCGAAGTTTCGTCAATATTTACGTTGGTGACGAAGACATTCGCTTTCTGCAGAAAGATCAAACTCCCTTGAAGGAAGACGATGTGATCAGCATCGTACCTTCCATTGCCGGCGGCACGGACCACTGTTGTATCTGTAGCTAGCCTGGGTTCCCACCCGGAAATGCCGGGGTGGCGAATCCCGGGCGCATCCCACCCGCGAATCCCAATAGTTCTCTGCCATCAGTAATCAGTCATCAGTCCGAAACCCCATGCCCTGGTGACAACTGAGGACTGAAAACTGACCGCCGAACACGGACAACTGACGACTGACAAGTTTTTACGAAAGGATTTGCCAATGAGCACAGCGACCATGACTCCGCCCGTGCAATTGAGTAAAGACGAGATCCTGCGTTACAGCCGCCACCTGATCATGCCGGAAGTCGGCATGGAGGGCCAACTGAAGTTGAA
>PLWR01000527.1 GCA_003165615.1 Acidobacteriota bacterium
TTTAGTCGCTGAACTCTGAGTCTGGCCGATCTCCCACCTCACCTTTTCCATAAGAATACGCCAACGTATTTGCGGCGGAGCTTCGACAGCGTTGGGGGTGTCGGTTCCGGCAAGGCAGCAGACCCTAGCTCTGCCGTCGTCCATTGAGCTAAGTAGGGATTACCGTTTTCCTGGTGCGAAGGGACCGGTTAGTTGTAGAGTTCTGACCCGAATTGCTGGGAAGATAGGTGGGGAGAAGATCGTCTTACTGAGCGCTGCATAATACAGTNNCCTCGCCCCTTTGGGGGAGAGGGGCGGGGGTGAGGGGGTATTTGTCACTCAATTTCGCAGCGCTCAGTAGAATTGCCCTTTGCCTTTTGACTTTCTTTTGCGGCTCGGTGGCTTCGCCACCCTACTCCCCTCATAAAACTCTCCCCGCCGCCCGCCACTTGGATTAAAATCACAACGGACAAAAGACCATGGCCCAAAAAGACTGCCCTCAGTGTGACGGAACGGGTTGGAAGCCGATTGAGGTAAATGGCATCCGGCGGGTTACGCCGTGCGATTGCCAAAATCTTGAGCGCTCGACCCTGCTGGTCAAGCAGGCGCACATTCCGCCTCGTTATGAGCATTGCGAATTGGCAAACTTCGACGTCCGCAGAAACCACGCCACCGGCCAGGAAAACCCCAGCGTCACGATGGCAAAAATCTGCGCGCAGCGTTTCGTGGATGAGTATCCCACCGATTTTGGCCTGCTCTTTGTGGGCCCTACGGGGGTGGGGAAAACGCACCTGGCAGTGGCGGTGATTCGCGAGCTGATGCTGCGCAAAGGGGTGGAGTGCCTTTTCTACGATTTCCACGAATTGCTGAAGACCATCCGTGACAGCTACAATCCCGGAACCCAGAGCACGGAACTCAGCGTCATGCAACCCGTCCTGGATTCGGAAGTTCTTTTGCTTGATGAGTTGGCCGCCTCCAATCCTAGTGGCTGGGTGAAGGAGACCCTGCAACACATCATCAATTCCCGGTACAACTACAAGAAAGTGACCCTCATTACCACCACGCTGCCGTTCGGAGAGACCTCCGGGCGGCGCGAAGGGAAAATGCCTTCCGGTGAAACGTTCCCCGACGTGGAGTACACTCTGAACCAGTTGGGGGTCACACTGCGGTCGCGGCTCTATGAGATGTGCAAACTTGTGGAGATGAATTCCGACGACTACCGCAAGGCCATCAAGCAAGCGAGTTACAAGTTCCACGTGGAATGACGCTGGAAAGCAACCGACAATCTCGCGCCGAGACGCCAAGACGCTGAGCATTGTGGACCATAACCGATTTGTTTCATTTGCGCCCTCGGCGGCTTTGCGCCTTTGCGTGAAAGGCTTTTGCTCGTCCTGGAATTATTTTACAGCTTCGACTGACATGTGCGCCTTCCGGCCTCGGAGTGATTCATCGGCTCAGGGTAGCGCCATCGAATCGGGCTTTCCACTCATTTCCTGAGGTTTGATTGACTTCGCTTTGGATGCGGGGGTAGAATCATGCTTTTCCTGTTGGTCTGCGTCGGGTACTAGGAGGGAGGCACGTTGATGTCGTTGGATGAAGATAATCGCAGCTCACAGGAGGTTGGAACCGATCCTGAACAGCCTGGAGAAGTTAACGCGGTAACCGCGGGCAGCCCCGAAAGCAGTGACATGTCAAACCTGCTCGCCGGAGAGTCGTTTTCGGCGGCCCCTCTGGTGCCAGGAGAAGTTGTACAAGGTACAGTTCTTAAGGTGGCGGACGGTGAGGTCGTCATCAACATTGGCCTCAAGACGGAAGCCACTGCCCCCATCTCCGAATTCCTGAACAGTGAAGGTCAAGCTAGTGTTGCCCCGGGTGACAAGGTCGACATTTGGATCGAGAAGTATGATGAGGAGACGGGGCGGGTTGAGATCTCGCATCAGAAAGCGGCGCGCCGCCGGGTTTGGGAAGATATTGAACGGGCTTTCCAGGAACAGACCAACGTCACCGGTCGAGTAATTGACCGCATCAAGGGTGGCTTGACAGTGGATGTGGGAGTCCCGGCTTTTCTCCCGGCATCTCACGCCGATGTTCGCGCGCACGGCAATGTCGACGAGTTGAAGGGCCAGGAGATCACCTGCAAGATCATCAAGATCAACCGCAAGCGCAACAACGTGGTGATCAGCCGCAAGTTGGCCCTGGAAGAGGAACTGAGTCGCCGCCGGAGCGAATTATCGGAGCATCTCACCGAGGGCGCCGAGGTGGTGGGGACGGTCAAGAACCTGGCCGAGTATGGTGTATTCGTAGACCTGGGGGGAATAGACGGACTCTTACATATTACGGATCTCGCCTGGGGACGCGTTGGGAATCCCTCGGAAGTCGTGAAGGTCGGCCAGGAAATTCGCGTCAAAGTCCTGAAGCATGACTTGGAAAAAGGTCGCGTTTCGCTGGGCTTGAAGCAGCTTACACCGGACCCCTGGGAGATGGTGCTCCGCACTTATCATGCCGGTGACCATGTCGCCGGCCGCGTCGTTAGCCTGGCGGATTATGGAGCTTTCGTGGAGCTTGAGCCCGGTGTCGAGGGGCTGATCCACATCTCGGAAATGAGCTGGAGCAAGCGCCTGCGCCATCCTTCCAAGATTCTCAAGATAGATGACCGCGTTGACGTGGGGGTCCTGGAAGTTGATATGGCCAAGCGCCGTATCTCCCTGAGTTTGAAGGCCAGCTTGCCGGACCCGTGGATCACCATCAGCGAAAAATATGCCGTGAGCGCAATCGTTCAGGGTCGAGTGCGGAACCTGACCGATTTCGGCGCCTTTGTGGAAATCGAAGATGGGGTGGATGGGCTGATTCATCTCAGCAACATGTCCTGGAATCGCAACATCAAGCATCCCTCGGAAATCTTGAAGAAGGGTCAGAAGGTTGATGCCGTGGTATTGGCCTTGGACCCCATTAATCGGCGGCTGGCTCTGGGGCTGAAACAACTGGAGGAGGATCCCTGGCAGAGTTTCTTTGCTAAGATACATGTCGGTGACGTGATTCACGGCAAAGTTACCCGGCAAGCTTCCTTCGGAATATTCGTCGAGTTGCAGGAAGGGATTGAAGGCCTCTGCCACGTGTCGGAAATTGAAAACGAGCAAGCTGGCAGCGCCAAGGTCAAGACGGAGGTGGGGAGCGAGCACGAATTTCGCATCATTCGCCTGAATGCCGGAGACCGGAAAATTGCTTTGAGCATGAAGGAACCGGCGCCTCCGCCACCTCCTCCTGAGCCGGTGGCGCCCAAAGTGAAGGAACTCGAAAGGTTGTCGACCATGGCGGAAGCGTTGTCCTCCGCCGGCATTACTTTTACGAGTTAATACAGAACGAGGCAGGATTGCGGCTCGTCCGCGAAGGTTACTGCGAGTACAGGGCAGCAGTTCTATAATCAGAAGCAGCAGCACAAGTTTCCAGGAAACCTCGCAGCAGGAGATTATTATGACGAAAGCAGAATTGATCGAAGATGTTTCGCGTGTCGTGGAGATGAGCCGCAAAGACTCCGAGATCATCGTCGAGACTATTTTTGACAGTATTGTGAAGTCGCTCAAGGCCGGCGATAAGATTGAGATTCGCGGATTTGGCAGTTTCCGCACGCGCCAACGCAAGCCCCGCATCGGGCGAAATCCCAAGACCGGCACCCGCGTGGACGTACCGGCCAAGACGATTCCCTATTTCAAGCCCAGCAAGGAATTGAAAGACCTGGTGAATACATCCCAGCACGCGGAGACCCCCGCGGCTCCACCGCCTGCCCCGCCCGCGGCGCCGAATCCGGCGACTCCTTAGGAGTTCGTTTTCCCCTCGTGCGGGGTTTTCGTAAATTATGGATTATTTGTGGAGTCCCTGGAGATATCGATACGTCAGCCAGGCAGGCAAGGGTGAAGGGTGCCCATTCTGTCAGACGGTGGGGCTGGACCCTTCGCAGGACCGCGAACATTTGATACTGTATCGCGGGCGGAACAACTTCATCCTGCTTAATCTCTATCCTTACACCACCGGCCACATGCTCGTTACCCCCTATACCCACGTCGCCAACCTCGACCAGGTATCACCGGAAACCCTGGTGGAGATGATGGCGCTTGCGCAACAGCTCCAGGCGGCTTTACGTGAATGTTATAATCCTGAGGGATATAACCTTGGGATGAATATAGGAAAGTGTGCCGGGGCGGGCGTGGCGGACCACCTGCACCTTCACTTGCTGCCGCGTTGGACGGGGGATTCGAACTTCATGACCGTGGTGGGGGAAACGCGCGTCCAACCGGAAGACCTTCTGGCCACTTACGACAAACTCACCCCATTCTTTCCGCGCTTCCCAAAGCCCGCCGGCTAGCGCGGGGCTTGCGCAGGGTGAAGGGGCGGCTCGCCGGTAGTGACATCGAGGGCCGCTGCCACGGCAACGACCGAGGTCTCCCGGCGCAGGGCATCACCAACTTGTTCCTGTCGCACGGGACGGGCCGAGAGTTTTATGCGCAGTTCGCCGCGATGGGTGATCTCGTCGGGGAGCACCAGTTCCAACTGCACCGGCTCGTCGGCGCGAATCATTTCGGGGATAATGAAAAAGATACCGTTCCGGGATATATCTTTCGCCATCCCGACCGCCTCACAAGATTTCCCGTCCGCATCACGCCACGTGACGCGCAGCGGCAACTCCATCTGATAACGGCGATTGACTCGGCGCTCGCTGCCGCCGATCTGCATGGGGTGGGTGATGACGCCGTAGGGAACGGTAATGGTCAAGCCTTCGTTTGCGCCCCAGGTATGGGGAAACTCCTGCCGGGCACTCATCACCAGCCCATCAACAAAATCATCGTTACTATCGGGGTCGTGGTGGAAGAGGATCAGGGTCTTCACCTTGCACTCCTGCGCAATGCGAACCCCTTCCAGCCAGGAACTGTGCCCCCAGCCTTTCTTTTCCGCCGCCATTTGTTCAGGAGTGTATTGCGCGTCATACACCATAACGTCGGCGCCCTGGGCCAGTTCGCGGAGGGCTTTATCATGGACCGGCGAACCGGGTTCGTTGTCGGTGGCGAGGACGAACGCTCCGCCGTCCGCGTCAATTCGATACGCCACGCATCCCTGGGGATGGTTCAGGGAAGCAGACCGCAGTGTTGCCCCTTTCAAGCTGACCGGATTGCCGTCAAGGTTGGAGAATTGGCGTTTGGCCGCCATGACTCCCATGTTCACGGGAAAGTAAGGATTGGCCATTTGACCTTCAATGGCGTCCTTCAGACCGGAGCCCGTCCGCAACACGGAATGAAACATGAACCGGTTGCCCCGCTGGTAAAGAGGCAGGAAGAACGGGATCCCCTGAATGTGATCCCAATGAAAATGGGTGAGAAAAAGGGAGGCATGAATGGGCTGCTCGCCAAATTCACTCTGCAAGCTCTTGCCCAAGCCGCGCATTCCGCTCCCACAATCGAGGATGATCAGGGCGCCGTCAGCCAGACGAACTTCCAGGCAACAGGTGTTGCCGCCATACCGGGAGTTTCGAGGCTCTGGGGTGGGTGTGGAGCCTCGTACCCCCCAAAATCGAATCTGCATTCAGCACCGCCGCGCTCTACGAAAGTGGTCACCTTGCGTTGGGCAAGTGTAAGGTGTTAATGGGTGATCACACATTATTAAGTCAGGCATTAAAGCCTGATAATGCAACTCGTTGTCAGCGTATCAAAACCCTGCAAGGATGTCCAACTGTCCTAATTTCGGGTGTAGCGCCGGCTCCCAGCCGGCACAGAGCCGCCAAGATGGCGGCGCTATGTTCAAATTGGGGCAATAGCCATTGCTCTGGGGCCGCGGATACGTTTGCCGCCCATTAAGACGACGGGCCTCAGCCGCCCGCCTTGACCGCGCCTTTCTCCCCCCGATAGAATCCCTTTGCCGGATCGCTCATGCATCTTCGCTTGACCATTCCGTTCGAAGCTGGGGCCATGACGGACACCTTCCTGGAAGGGCTTCCCTCCTGCTCCGCCGTGTTCGCCCTGTTTCCAGCTCCTCGCGAAGGCGTTCCATCCGCACCCTATCTCAGCCGCACGGGCGATTTGCGCCGCCGCCTTGCGCGGTTGCTATCTTTGCGCCGGCAAAGCTCCAGGATGCTGAATCTCCGCGATTTGACGGCGCGCATTGAATATGAACTTGTGGGCTCGGCATTTGAAGGGACGTGGCTTCTCTACCTCCTCAACCGGCATTACTTTGCGCGGCAGTACCGCGATCGCCTGCGCCTGAAGCCTCCGGCGCTCTTGAAATTGAAAATGCAGAATCGCTTTCCACGCTGCTACCCGACGCGGCGCATGGCGCGAGACGGCTCCCGCTATTACGGCCCGTTTCCTTCCCTGGCCGGGGCGGAGCGCTTTGCCGGTGAGTTCCTGGACTTTTTCAAAATCCGCCGCTGCGTGGAGGAGCTGAATCCGGACCCTTCCCATCCCGGGTGCATCTACTCACAACTCCATATGTGCCTGGCGCCTTGCTTCGCCGGATGCACCGATGCTGAGTACCAGGGGGAAGTCCAACGGGTGGTGGAGTTCCTCGATTCGCAGGGGAAGTCCCTGCTGGGCTCACTCGAAGCGGAGCGCGCGCAAGCTTCCGAGTCGCTGGAATTCGAGCAAGCGTCCAAGATTCACCAGCGGATTGAAAAACTGAACGAGCTGTTGCGACAAGGGTCTGCCCTGGCAAGAAATCTTCGCGACCTCCACGCCGTGATGGTGTTGCCGGGGGCCGAGGCGAAATCGGTGGTCTTCTTCCGCGTTATCGGCGGTGAGATTCGCGGGCCCGCGACGCTCTCGCTCGATGAAAACGTGCCCAACCCCATCCCGCTCGACCGCCAGCTCCACGACTTGATGGAATCGCTTACGAGTGAAGCAAGCCGGGCCGCCCCACCCGCCATGCCGCCGTGGGAGCACCTCAGCCTGCTGGCGCGCTGGTATTACAGCAGCTTCCGCCAGGGTGAACTGGTGATGCTGAACCCGAACCAGGCGATCCCTCACAGCCGCTTGATTCGCATCTGCCGTAAGGTCCTTGCGCACGACGGCGAGGCCGCTTCATCAGATAGCAGCCGCGCGAGGCCACATGAGGCCTGAGGAATTGAGCGCCAGCCCCTTGCGGGAGTCTGTTGTTTTTCAGAATTCGATCCGCGCGTGGAAGGCGATCATGCGCGGCGCATTGTCGCCGCCCAAGCCAACCCCCAGCAAGCCAGTGGGAGGAGAGGTGGTGCCGGTAAGCGCCCCGAACCCCGTTTGGGTGCCGGGCTTTCCCGGAATACCGGCCAAAACGGTGCTGGGGAGTCCAAAATCCGGATGGTTGAACACGTTGAAGAACTGCGCTTCCACTCGCAACTTGGCACGTTCGGTCAACGGAAAAGACTTGGTAAGGTAAAAGTCGCTCCACAAGAATTCGGGGCCACGAAGTGCGTTGCGGCCCATTGTTCCAAATTGGCAATGGGCGGGAGTGTTGCCACCCGTGCAAGCACCCGTGCTGGGATCGACGGCTGAGACAAAGGCATTCGGATTGAGCCATTGGAGCGTCCCGGGCTGCGTCACGCCGTCAAGGGGGCTCTTTTCATACAACGGCACACCCGGAACAACACTCGCAAATTGCGGTCCGCTACCCTGCACAATGCCATATCCTCCGTCAGAATAAGGTGTGCTCACCACCGAGAAGGGTATTCCGCTATGCCAAAATGCCGTGCCCGATACCTGCCAGTCGTTCAGAGCGTAACCCAGGCGATGGTTTCGCCCCTTCACGGGTAGATCATATACGTATTGCGCAGTAAGGTTATGACGAATGTCGTAATCGCAGGGGCCCTTGTCCCGAGCCAGATCTCCCGGCAGCGGGGAAAGAATCCCTCCCGCAGAGAACTGAAGGAATCCGCCGTTGGAGACTTCATCGCGGCACCGGCTGAGGGTGTAATTTGCGTGGCCTTTGAGACCGTGCCCCAGGCGCCGCTCCGCCGTCAATTGCAATCCGCTGTAGTGGCTCTTCGCACCGGTTGAAAGTTGCGTTACGGCCCCAAACCTGGGGTCGCCCGGCTGCATATATGGAAAAGGGTCGAAACAGCCTGCGCAGACCGTTTGGAAACCATTCTCCTGGGTGAGATACGGTTGATTCAAGGCGCGAGTGCCGACGTATTGAGCGCGTACGCTGGAGGTTCTTCCAAACTGGTGCTCGATGCCAAAACTCCATTCTTGGAAATAGGGCGCGTGCAGCTTGCCGCCCGGCGCCACCATCATCGCCACGGGCGGTAAACACGCCGCAGGGTTCGCCTGTAAGGACGCACAGGAAAGCTCACCGCTAGCGAACCCCGAATTGAAAGCCTGATTCGCTGCCACGGTTGCGTCAATGGCGCTACCCGGGACTCCCGGGGCAATGCCCAATCCGCCTGCCGTCCCGAGCAAACCACCCTGAAACGTCTGGACGTACGGCGGGTTCATGCCCAGCGTGTCTGCCACGCTTCCCGGTAGGATATCGCTAAACATCCCGAACCCGGCGCGAAGCACGGTGTTGGGTGTGAACTGCCATGCGATCGCTGATCTCGGCTGGAGGATGGCCAGGGGCGTGGAAGCGAACAGATTGCCAAGGTGGGTTTGAATCGCGGCCCTGAGCGGCTGATTGATATCATGCGAAATCGAACTGAATGATCCATTCAGGCGTGCAATTTCCAAGTGAGGATCACGGGGATTGGAATTGAACGTATCGCGAATGCCGAAAGTCCAGGTCACATGCGAAGTCACCTTCCAGGTGTCCTGCGCGTAGAGGTCAAGATTGAGAAAGTTAAATGGCTCGTTGGCCGCCTGGGGAAAGGTTTTGGTGGCAGTGGACGCGACTCCGTAGATGAATTGCGGCAAAGTGGTATAAGTCACGGTGGGAACCGTGCCCTCGCCGAAGTCGTAATCATTAAGACGCAAAACGCGCGTGTTGGTGCCAAATCTAAATTCGTGGGCGCCACGGCTCCAGGCCAGGTTGTCATTAATGAAGAAGCGTGAGGCGCGCCTGCCCTGAAGCCAAGTGTTGTCAAGACCTCCGATTGTCGTGAAGGGTGCGTTGGCTCCTTGACCCTGCAAAACAATCGGAAATGCGGAGAGCGTTTTTTGCAAGTTGGCTGGGGCAAACAAGCTCTCGTACCAGGAAAATGCCGGATTGAAGTAGTTCACAAGATTCTGTGAAAACACGTGCGTGTGCCCGGCCGCGAAGGAGTACAACGGCTGCGGCGAAACCGCGTCAAACACCGGGTTAATGGGGTCCGTATAGGCTGCCTGCACCCCGGTATCCGATTGAAACCGGAACCACAGCGAATCTTTTTCGCTGAGGTTGTAGTCCATGCGCGCCGTCTGTACCTGTTCGTGATCGTCGCTGGAATGCGAAATGCTCTGCCGGTTGGCGCAGCCATTTCCGTTCACGGGGAGACCGGATGCCGCGCTGCCATCGGAATTAAAGGGACATCCCTGGATGGCAAGCGGCGTTCCCCCCGTGTTCCCGTAGAGCGAGAACATCTTCTGGTAGAACGGAACCAGTTGCGGGACTGCCGGGTACCTTGATCCGGTAATGGCATCAGTTCCCCCCAGCGGTAGTTGTTGCAAAACATAGTCCTGGAATGCCTGGGTGGGGACGGTCGTCGGCGTGACAATGGGCAAGGCAATCCGCATCCATTCACTATCGAAAAAGAAAAAAAGCCTGTCGCGGATGATGGGGCCGCCCAGGCTGCCCCCAAAATGATTCACTGTCGAGCGTGGCTTATGATTTCCCGGCGTGGCGTTGGTGAAGAAATCCGCCGCATTCAGCAGCGATCCATTCCAGATCTCATAAGCGTTCCCGTGGAATCGGTTCGTGCCGGACTTGGTCACATAGTCGACCTGCGACGCTCCGTAACGCCCCTGATCGACGGAATAGGAAAGAGTGTTGACGGTGACTTCGGATATCGAATTGAGCCCGAGCACAAGGTTGGTGGAGAGCCCGCTGTTGAGGTTAGTGAGCGGGTCGTTGGTCTCGAGTCCATCTACGATATAGCCGTTTGACAGCGCGGGTAGGCCATTGAATTCCACGTTGCCATACCCGTTCGTTCCTCCCACGAAATCATTGCCGCTTCCGGCAGTGTTAATCAGGGCGCCCGCGGCGAATTGCAGTGGGTAGGTCAAATCCCCACCGGGATTGGGAAGATCTTCCAGGGCGGGAGCGTTCAGCGTGGCGGAGGTATTGGCGTTTTCCGGATTGATCAGGGGAGCGACGCCGCTGACTTCAATGGCCTGCTGCAGGGACGCTACTTTCAGGACGAAGTTGACCGTTTGCTTTTGACCCAGACCCGCAACCACGCGGTCGATTTGCTGCGACTCAAACCCGCCCGCTTCCAGTTTGACCGAGTATGTGCCCGGACTCAGTTGGGGAAAAGTGAAACGCCCCTCCTGATCCGTCCGCGCATGGCGTTCAAGGCCGGTCTCCGCGTTTACGACGGCCACGTTGGCACCGGAAATAGCGGCATGAGTTGCATCCGTCACCTGCCCGACAATCGCGCTGGTGGTTTCACCCTGCGACCATACCCAGGAGGGGGAATAAAGGCCCCCGCTGATGATGATCAGGCCGACAACTGCGGCGCGCAGCGTTCCTTGATTGCGGCTTGTCCCTGCCGGTGCGATCGCACCTTTGTCTTTTCCGTATTTCATGTCTTTACCTACCATGGGTTTCTATTTATAGTTAACTATAGTTAACTGCAAACCGTTGCCCTTGGTCAAGCACTATTTGCCCTATCGGTTTAATCCGCCAATCTGGTAGGATGGTGGCGGCGCGTTGCGCCGTAGGGATGGGAGAAGAGATATTCATGAAGACGGCGCCAAAACGGGGAATTCTGCTTCCCTCTTCTTCAAGGGGAAGAGGGCTGTGAATTCATTATGAAACTTACGGTATCCAAAGAGGACTACTTGAAAGCCATTGCTGAGGCAGGGGCGGAAGAGGGCGCGGTGATTGCCGCCATTATTGCCCGCTGGCTCCAGGTGAGCGCCCCCGCTGTGGCCTTGGCGTTGCGGCGGCTGCGCCGCGACAAACTGGTGACGGTGGACCGCAAGGGCCGGATATCGTTGACTGCCGCAGGGCGCGGGATCGCCGATAAATTGCGCCTCCGGCACCACCTAGTTGAGCGAATGCTGCATGAACTGCTGGGAATTGAGTGGTACAAAGTCCACGATGAGGCGGAGCGGCTGGAACACGCCATCTCCGATGATGTGGAGCGAAGGTTGCTTGCCATGCTCGGCGCGAGCGCCCGCTGCCCCCATGGCAACCAGATTAATAAGAGCGCAACGGAGCTGTGGAAACAGGGCTTGCAACTGCTGTGGGAAGCGCCGCCCGCTTCTCGTGTCAAAGTTGAGAACATGCACGAGCGGGATCGAAAATTGCTGGAATACTTCGACGGGCTGGGCATCCGGCCCGGGGTTCACCTCAAAGTCCTTAATCGAAATTATGATGGAACCCTCAGCCTGCGCCTCGGTGAGAAAAGCATCGTCCTGGGGGAAGCCGCCGCACGCAGAGTCTGGGTGTCGTTGGAAGCATAGTGCGATTCGGCACAGGCTGATGTAGCGCCGACCTTTAGGTCAGCGCTACCACTGCAATCCAAGTCAACTCAATAGAATTTTGAACACGTACGCGTAGTCGCCGGGCTTCTGCGTCGGCAGCTTTATTTTAAGGCCCTCGGCATCGTGCTGCCACGCGAGCTTCTCATCACTCCCCAGCAGAGCGATATGTCTGATCTCCCCCTTGGCGAGAAGCTTGTCATTGGTATTGACCGATTTGATGAGCAGCTCGGGCTTGTCCTGTGGCCAGCCGCAGGCGATGGCGTAAAGCGTCTTCCAGCGGCTGGTGAAACGGAAATCGTTTGCCGTAAACTCCGATGTCTTGGTTTCGCCGAACTCCCCGGATTTGACTTCCGTGGGGCCCTCGCCGTAGATCTTCCAGGGGCGGGTACCATAGATCGCTTCCCCATTCACTCGCAGCCACTCACCAATGGCCAGCAGCCGCTCCACCGTGGGCTCCGGCATCACTCCGTCGGGGGCAGGATTGATATCGAGCAGCAGGGTGCCGTTCTTACTGACGATGTCAATCAATTGGCCGATCAGGCGGTTGGTGGATTTGTAATCGGGCTTCTGAACGTAGCACCACGATGTCCAATCGATGACGTCGTCGGTCAGCCATGGACGGGAAGCAATCCCCGGGAACCTGCCGCACTCAAGGTCGAGGATCGCCACGTCTGCCGGCAGAGCGTCCTGCTTGTAGGAGAGGCTGACTTCCTGATTTCGTGCCTCGGACTGACTGTAATAGTACGCCACCAGGTCGGTCCGGCGCCGCTCGTCAATGATCTCCAGCCGGCTATCAAAGTAAATGTGGTCAGGCTGATATTTGTCGATCACTTCCTTTACCTTGGCTTCCCAAATGTCTTGAAATCCCTGCGGCGGCGGTAGCGTGGGATGGGTTCGATAATCATGATAGTTAAAGGGGCTGCCCGGCGCGGGCGGCCCGTACAGCCCGGAGTATTGGGGATCGCCCGTGTCGAGGGTTTTATCGTCGGTGGGGTACCACCCCCAAAGCCATTGGTGATGAAAAGTCGATAGGAATTTCAGCCCCTCATTGCGCAGAGCCTTGCTCAATTCACCCACCACATCGCGGCAGGGGCCCATGCGCGCGGCATTCCATTTACTCACCTTCGAGTCCCACAGGGAGAACCCGTCCGCGTGCTCCGTTACCGGGCCCGCAAATCGGGCGCCCGCTTTGCGAAACAGCAGCGCCCATTCCTCAGGATTGAATTTCTCCGCCCGAAACATGGGAATGAAATCTTTGTAGCCGAACTTCGCAGGAGGCCCGTAAACGAGATTGTGAAATTGGTTGGCGTGCGAACCCACGATATACATGTTGCGGGAGTACCACTCGGTGTCAAACGCGGCGACCGAGTAAATCCCCCAGTGGAAAAAAATCCCAAACTTGGCATCAGCAAACCAGCCGGGGACCGGATGTTTGGCCAGGGAATCCCAGGTTGGGTCGTATGCCGGGCACCCACGCAATAAATTGGCGCTGCTCAACGCCGCGGTGGCGGCCGTTGCGGCGTGAAGGAAAGCACGTCGTGTAAAATTGGTGTTCATGGGCGCGTATTCTCTCAAAGTTAAAGACAGGAAAGCAATCAATGATTCGGCAGACACGTTGCGCCGATTTCAGCCGCAACCAAAACGCAACTCTCTGTGTCCTCCATGCTTCGCAGGATTTAACACCGAGCGCGCAGAGCATCTCGGTGACCTCTGTGTTGAAGCTCTTCCGGCCACAGAGAACGCAGAGAAAGGTATGCTAGAAATTTGCCTTTTGCTCTTTGCCTTTTGACTTGCTTTTGTTGCTCCGCCGCCTTGCCCTGCCACCGCTCTGCGTTCCGAATTGACTTTGGTGTCCCCATCCTCCTACAATCCACCGCAAGTCCCGGACCAGAACTCGCAGGGAAGAAGTATCCGCGGTGGGTTGCCATGTCCTCAAATAAAAACCGGAAGGGAAAAGCACGAATGTACAAGTCGATCATCACGCATGTTTTCGCGGGAATCCTCATGATAACCCTTGCTGTCCAAGCCAAGGGGCAGGTCAAGGGAGAAGTTCATGTCGAGACTGATACTCAACTGCACAGGATAAATCCTGGCATCTTTGGACAATTTATTGAACATTACTGCCGCGTGGTCGAGCATGGCCTCTGGGCCGAATTGCTGGAAAACCGGAAATTCTACCCGTTCGAAGCGATCGGGCAGATGAACATCGCGGTGCCTTGGACGGGCGATCCGAAAGACAAAGAGACGAGTTATGCCATCGATCGCGCCATCTCTGTGGATGGAGTCTCCTCACAGCGAATCGTCCTCACGGGAGAAGCCCC
Source organism: Acidobacteriota bacterium (assembly GCA_003165615.1). Next base: position 13,877 of record PLWR01000527.1, read on the forward strand.
GCATTGGCGCGGGATCCGGCAAGACGGATTCGATGTGGTGGGCGGGAAGGAATATGGGGGACACGCCTGGATCAAATCCACAGTGGCGAATCAGTCTGCAGCCTTCGCGCTGGAAACGACGGAGGGCGCGACGCTGGCCCAGGCTGCCGTCCCCCTGACGCCAGGCGATTGGCAAAGATATGATTTCAAGTTGACGCCCACCAGCGGCCTCCACCCCGCGGTTTTCCGCATCATGTTTAATCACCCCGGAGTCGTGTGGATTGGCGCCGCTTCCCTGATGCCCGCGGACAACATCGAGGGCATCCGGAAAGATGTGGTGGAGTTGGCCAGGACCATGGCGGTCCCGCTGATACGGTGGCCGGGGGGCGGCTTTACGGATACTTATGATTGGCGCGTTGGCATGGGCCCGCGCGACAAACGCCCGCCTCATCCCCTGGGAATTTATGCCAACGATGACGGCTATGATTCCCGAGTCGATCCCAGCGATTTTGGGATTGATGAGTTCATTCACTTTTGCCGATTGATCGGCGCTGAACCGTACCTCAATGTGAACTTTGGTTCAGGGAGTCCCGAGCAGGCCCGCGAGTGGGTGGAATATTGTAACGGGCCGGCCAGTTCGGAATGGGGCGGGCGTCGCGCTTTGAACGGCCACCCCGAGCCCTACAACGTGAAGACCTGGGGCGTCGGCAATGAAACGTGGCTGAACATCGAGCCCGGTTACTCCACGCCGGAAGGTTACGCTGCATACTTCAATGAGTTTGCCGACGCCATGCGCAAGGCCGATCCGGGAATCAAGATCGTCGCCGTCGGCGATCCCCTGGGCTCAACCGACAAATGGAATGAAACTGTTGCCAAAATCAGTGGCGCGCGTGCTGATTACCTCTCTCTGCACTATTATTTCGCGCTCGGTTTCCTGTCGCAGTTCGATGCGGATCACCCGGTCGAGTTCTACCGGTCCTTGCAGGCTGCGCCCGTGTACGTTGAGCAGGAACTGCGCGAGACCCTTGCCAGGATCGACGCCGCTACGCCGGGGGACAAGAAAATCCAAATTGCCCTGGACGAATGGAATGACGCGAATTTTGGTCCTGCGCCTCGGACCCCGCCACGGGAATTTTCCCTTGCCCGGCTGGTGCAAGGGCTTATCAAATACGCCGACTTCAATCAGCCGGAGAGCGACGCGGTGTTTGAGGCGCGCATGTTCCACGCCTTTATGCGCGTGGGAGACCGCGTCCCCTTTGCCTGCCGGACTCATATCGTGAACAGCACCGGCGCCATCCGCGCGAGCAGCACGGACGCCTATGTGACCGCCTCGGGAACCGCCCTGCAACTGTATGGACCACACTCGGGGACGAAGCTGCTGAAGTTGGAACAGAAATCGCCCACCTACGATGTCCCCGCGTACAATTGGAAGAACATCCCTTACCTGGATGCTTGCGCCACCCTTTCCGAGGATGGCCACAAGCTCTACTTGCATCTTCTCAATCTGGAAGAAACGCAGACGATGAGCGTTCAAATCGGGATTACCGGGCATTCCATTGAGCCCCAGGGCGATTTGTGGCAAATCGCCGCGGAGAGTTTCTTGACCCTGAATAATTTCGGCGTCTCTCCCGTAAAGGTTCGCCATCAGCAGCTCAATGGCTTGAGCGGGGAGATTGTGCAACAACTGCCTCCCCATTCTGCCACGACGTTGGAATTGACCCTCAAGTAGGGCGTGAGGTCTCAAAGCGTATGCCAGCCCGCGGAGCGGGCGTGGTCGTTTAGCCCATGGCGAAGCCGTGGGAGAGAGGCAGCATTCGTAAATTTGGGAAACGAGCCCCGCAAGGTGCGACATCCGGCCTCGTTCGGAGCAGGCTTCGTACCGCGATATATTTTTGCCTGTCCAAATCCCAGATGCCGCTCCTGACGGGGCTGGCAGATTTTCTTCCTGCCCGCTGACCCACGGCTCGGCGGCGTGGGCTAAATGACCACACGCCTGCTTCGCGGGCTTACAGTTGACACTCAGAACGGGTGCCCCTGCAAGACGCGCAGAATGTCTGTTAAGAGTCAACAAGGCAAAATATGCAACGACGAGATTTCCTGAAACTCGCGGGAATAGCCGCAGGGGCAGCCGCAACACCGCAGGCAGTCTTGCGGCTTTCGAGCGCCTTTGCTGCAGAACAGCCAATACCCGCCATCAGCAGTGATTATGGGCTGCTGGAATGCGCGGACGCAAAGATCCTGGCGGCATTGTCCAGATCCCGCAACGGCATCCTGCGCTGCACGGTAAACGATCAGACTCACTGTTGTGATGCAGGACTCAGGTGGGGCACCGGCGACACCTTGAACGACCTCTATTTTGGGTTGTATGGCGGGCTCTTTATCGGTGGCGCGGATCAACACGCGGTCTTTCGCAAGGAGTTGAGAAAGATCGCCCAGTACGTTAAGACCTCCCCCGATCATCCGCCCGTTCCCTGGGGAGTCTCCGCTGATGGCCAGCGTCCAAGGTTCAACAACGACCCCGGTTACGACCTCGATCGCTCGGCGGAGTTTGTTCTGCAGGTTGTCCGCACCTACGAAGCGACCGGAGACCGCCAATTCGCCTTGGACCTCTACCCGCAATGCCGGGAAGTTGTGGATTATCTCGCGGCACGCGACTTGGATGGAGACCTTCTGCCGGAGGGGCGCACGGAGATATTCACTGGGAAGGTCCGCCCCGGCGTGTGCGCGTGCTCCAGCGTGAGCTACATTGGCGACACCTCCGCCAACGCCTGGAAAGATTTTGGCGCCTCCCTGTTTTACTACGAAGGTCTTCGGCGGCTGGCGCTGCTCGAAAACATTCTGGGAAAAGCGTCGGATGCAGCCCACCATCTGGAGCAAGCCGGGCGCGTGCGGGACGCGGCGCGAAAGATCCTGTGGCATGACAGCACGGACGGTTTCCTTGCCTGGGTTGACACGGATGGGACCGCGCATGATGACTGGATAACCGGGAATAATCTGCACGCCGTGGCCTGCGGATTGGCCAGTCGCGAGCAAAGCGTGAAAATTCTTAAGAAGCTCGAGGAGCATCGCGCCGAAATCGAAGAAATAGTTCCTTGCCGTGTCCGCATTGGAATATTTGCGGAAGGACTGTGCCACAATCGTCCGGAAGATTATTGGAATGGAGGAATTTGGACCCTCGTGTCCGCCCCGGATATGCGGGCGCGAGCGCAGATGGGCGATGTGGCGGGCGCTCTGCGCGTGGCCAACCTGCTGGCTACGCATCCCAAAGTTACGGACGTGGGATTCTACGAGGCCTATGACGGAAAAACCGGGGAGCCCAACAACTGCCGCGGCCTCTTGATGAATAATGGTGGCTTCATCTGGGGTTTCTTTGAAGCCGTCCTGGGAATCGAAGTCAAGGGTGATGAACTTCGCTTCCGCGCCTCCGTGCCCAGACAGATTACTCCCGCTCGCGCGCGCCTGCATTATCGCGGCGCGGATTTTGAGATTCATTGGCGGAACGGCAAGAACCTCAGCGCCAGCTTGGATGGTAAGAACCTGGCTCGAAGTAATAAGGGATTTTATCCGCTTAGCTTGTCCCCCCAGCCGAAGCAAACCTATCACGTGGAGATCGTTACCGAGGAGATCCCCGATGGAAGACCTGTCGCATAGCATTACCCATTCATCACGCCGCAAATTTCTTAAGACGGGCGCCAGCGCCGCCGCAAGCTTGTTAGCAGCCTGTCCGGGAATTGGCAAAGCATCTTTGGAAGATGTGCCGCAAACGCGGCCGGTGCAGCCACCATCACCCTCATGGGTGCAGGACTTGATCATTTACGAAATCGCGACGAAGGGATTTACCTCACCGCACGGCCCGGAGACCGGCACCTTCAACAGTCTCAGAACCAAGCTCCCTTACCTTCAGGAACTGGGAATCACGGGCATCTGGCTGACGGGTCACTCCCTCGCAGACTCGCACTTCTTCTATAACATCTGGACCCAGTACGCGAACATCGAGCCGCAGAAAATCGACCCCTCGCTCGGTACGCCCGAGGAATTCAAGGCCCTCATCGCCGACGCGCACCAGCACGGCATTCGAGTATTCCTCGACGTCCACGTACACGGCATTCTGAGCTTCAGCCCGCTCATCAAGGAACATCCGAATTGGTTCCGGGGCGGCATTTGGCATATGACCGACTACGACTGGGCCGGCGGGCACACCGACCTCGACGATTGGTGGGTGAAAGTCTGGACGAACTACGTCACGGAATTTGGCGGGGATGGCTTTCGCCTGGACTTTCGCATCATCCGGCCGGACCTGTGGGAGCGAATCCGGCAAAACTCCGCGGCCGCGGGCCATGAGATTGTTCTCTTTGAGGAGGATGATGGCGTGATCCCGGGCGTCACCGACTTCACCCAGCACGACCGCCCGATGAGAATTCCACCGCCCGGAAGCCTGAACCCGCACTTGCTCGAGGACGTTCCTGGCTTCTACGATCGCATCTTCGGCAGAAAGGGATACTACAAAGTCGAAATCCACTATGCCGATGACGGTTCCAGAGCCAGCGGCGACACCAACGGCAAAGGACCTCTGCGCGTTCGCCTGGAGGGTCTTACCGCCGACAAAATCTGCCGGCGCATCAACGACGTTCATGCCGACGGTATCCCGGACATTCAGCTCACGGTTGAGAATGTGGCCTCGAAGCCCTTTGAGGATGTCATCGTCAGCGACGATATGGGCGGAACCTGGCAACTGCGCTGGGGGAAAAACAATTGGCTGCTGACCCTGGAGGGCACGCCCCCCACGATCCAGATTTACGTGGCCACGCTCGCACATGGATGGCCCTGCATGATGCTGAGTTGCCACGACGAAGGGTGGGAAGGATTTCCCGCCGATAAGAGCCCTTACGTGGCGCAAGGCAGCCGCGCGATGTTTGGTTATTCGTGCCTGTTCACGCCGATGATCCCCATCTTTTTTGCGGGCGAGGAATTTGACGCTACCTTTCGCCCCATCCCCTGGCTGTCACCGCACCTTTGGGGAGGAGGCGAGCTCGGCACGGGCAAATGGCTCTACGGAACCATGCTGGACTGGGACGAACTCCAGCACCCCGAACACGCCGACATGTTCGCGGACGTGAAAGGGATGATCGCGGTGCGGCAGCAGGTGGCAACTCTTCTCGGTTTGCCGGCGGCGGAAAAGGAACCGCAGCTCATGGCAGTTCCCCACAAATGTGATGTGGGTGTTCCTGTCCCTTACATCCGATGGAATGATCGCGCGGCGTTCCTTGTGGCGGCGAACCGCGACGAAAGTCACGACGCGCATCTGACTTTGCAGGTTCCGCTCAAACAAATCGGCCTGGGCGGGCACTCACGGTACAATGTCACCGGGCTTTGGCCACAAGCTGAGAGCAAGACCCTTACCGAACCGGAGCTGGAGAATTTTGCCTGCACCGTTCCACGCGATAAGACTCCTCAGGGTGGCCTGCGTGTTATTAAGATTGAAGTGTAACGCGGACTCCCAACTCTTAAGCCGGCAACCGGATTCAAATTGCCTCCTCCCTTGCCCCCTTGGGGGAGAGAGGCGGGGGTGAGGGGGTCAGCACAACGCCACTTTTGGCGAGGAGGATCACACATGGATCGAAGGACATTCAACAAAATGCTGGCGCTGGGGGGAATGCAGGTTGCATCGGGAAGCAAGGTGAGCGCCGTTGCCGCATCACCCGCCACTTCCGCGATCGAAATGCCCAAGTGGCCATCGCAGACCTATCGCCGATTCTCGGTTGACACGCACGTTCCCGATTGGGACCCGCAACTGCTGGGGCACTTCGACCCCTCGGCTTTCATCGGCAATATCGCGCGTGCCGGGTTCCAGTCGATGGTGCAATACGCCAACTCGCATGTGGGGCTCTGCCTCTGGAACACCAACGTCGGGCAGCGGCACGCCAACATGCATGGCCGGGATTTCTTCGGCGAAGTTGTGGCGGAATGCCGCCGCCGCAACATTCATCCCCTCGCCTACTTCAGCGTGATCTTCGACAACTGGAATTATGAACACCATCCCGACTGGCGCATTCTTTCCGCCGAGGGGAACAACGCGCGCGTGGACAGCCGTTACGGAGTCGTCTGCCCGAACTCGCCGTATCGGGATTATGTCGTGGCCTGCACCAAGGAAATTGTCAGCAACTACGACATCGATGGAATGTTCTTCGACATGACGTTCTGGCCCGAGGTCTGCTATTGCCACTATTGCACGGAGCGATTCCGGCGCGAGCAGAACGCCGAGCTTCCGCGCATCGTCGATTGGAACGATCCCGTCTGGCGCGCTTTCCAAAAAGCCCGTCCGGCATGGCTGCTGGAGTTTGCCGAATTGGTGACGGGAACGGCGAAGAAGATTCGCCCCATCACCGTCAATCATCAGTATTCGACGATCTTCTTCACCTGGACCACCGGGGTTCCGCTGGAGTTGACGCAAGCCTGCGATTATGTGGGCGGCGATTTCTACGGCGGACCGGCGCAGCAGTCGCTGGTTTGCAAGGCCTACAATGGACTTTCAAAAACTCATCCCTTTGAATTTCACACCGCGCGCACCCGTATTTTCAGCGACCACGTGACCATGAAGCCGTGGGACGAGTTGCGCACGGAATCCTATGTGGCCACGCTGCACTCCGCCGCGTTGTTGCTGGTCGATTACATCAATGCCGATGGCACGCAGAATTCCGCGGTGTACGACGCGCTGAAACCTCTGAACGAACAGAGGGCCGTTTACGAGCCTTTCCTGGGCGGTGACCTGCTCACCGACATCGCCGTCTACTATGACAAGAATTCTATGTATAACCCCGACGAGAACGGCGTTCACATCACCAAGATGCAGGCGGCGGATAATTGCCCGCACCGCGACGCGGTGATTGGAGCGGCGCGAGTGCTGCGCCAGGGTCATCTTCCCTATGGTGTGATCACGAATGTCAATCTCGACCAGCTCAAGAATTATCGCGCCGTAATTCTTCCCAATGTTCTGGAGCTAACGCCCGAGCAGGCGGAGCAATTCCGCGGCTTCGTGGCCGCGGGGGGAGTTCTCTACGCCAGTGGGCCTTCTTCCCTCGACCGGCGGCCGGGGCACGAACGCCGATTCCTGCTGGAAGACGTAATGGGGGTCAAATACAAGGGAGCGGTGGGCTCGAAGAAAATCACCTACCTCACGCCCCGTGACGCGGGATTGAGCAAGGCAGTCTGGCCGCAAGACCACGTGAGTTTTGCTGGAACCATGACTCAGGTGGAAGCGTTGCCCGGATGTGAAGTGCTCGCCACGGTCACCACCGCTTTCGTTGACCCGGACGTGGGGCGCGCCATCGGCAGCCACTTTGCGGCCATCCACAGCAATCCTCCTGCTCTCCAGCCCGGCCCGGACCCGGCGGTGGTTCTACACTCCTTTGGAAAGGGCAAGAGCATTTGGGTCGCCGCACCCATGGAGACTAAAGAGGAAGCGGTGAACATCCGCCTGACGCAGCACTTATTGCAACGCGTTTTCCCCGCGCCCTATCGTTTCGAGTTGGATGCTCATCCGGCGGTGGAAATGACGCTGTTTGACCAACCGCAGTCGCACCGGCGGTTGATCAGCCTTCTGAACATGCAGACGATGATGCCCCCCATTCCGGTTGGCGCTACCGTGCGCGTGCAGATTCCTTCTGGACTGACGCCGGGAAAATTGCTGCGCGTCCCTGATCTGAAGCCCATCACCTGGCAGAGGAAAGGGCCGTACGTGGAGTTTAAGATCGATCCCTTTGAGGTCTTCCACATGGCGGTTCTGGAGTACGCTTGAGGTGATGGGGCCCGTAGCACGGGCCTTCACGTGGGCTGGCCCTCGGTGTTATCGCGCTGAGCTTTAGCTCAGCACTTGCCGACCTAAAGGTCGGCGCTACGAGTACCCATCCAGGGGGAAGACAATATGAAAACCACTCGACGGCGATTCATTCAGAGCGCGACGGCAGCGGCGGCGGTTCCCTTTGCATCAGGTGCGGCCGCCGGACGGATCAGGGTGGGGAATGAGAATAACCCTGCGGTCGGTCCTGATTCGCGGGTTCCCGACACGCTGGATTTGGTCCAGAACGGCAACGATGCTCTCAATGGACTGGCTGGCACTCTGGACTGGGGTAGGGTCCCAGAGTTCTACTTCCGAGTCGAGCTTCGTCCTCCAAAATTCATTCACGACCGCCACAGTTTTGCCGCGTGCGGGCCGAAATACGGGGAAGCCTTCGTGATGCTGAGAGCCATGACGGGGAGCGACAGATTCACGGACATTCAGGAGCGCTACCGGCAATACCTCCTTGACTGCATTGAAGAGGACGGATTGTTCTACTGCAAGATCGGCCCGCAGCGCCCCTGGGACAACAGTAGCCCGGAGGATACGGCCAACATTTACGGTAATGGCCGCATGATCCGTGCGTGCCTCGCCGAGTACGACCACGACGGCAACCCCGAGTGGCTGGCGCGGGCCCGCAAGATTTCGGGCATGCTCGCGGAGATTGGTATTTACAGGGAAGATTACGTTTATTTTCCCACAACACCCGGTTACGGCGATATGTACAGCTATCCCAAGTCGGGCTGGAAGATTACCGAGATACCGAGACAGGGGCCGGAGGCAGGCATAGGTCCGGCGTTTGGAATTCCGATGTACCTGGGAGGCACGATTCTCCCTCTGGTCCGGCTGGCGGAAAGAACCCACGACGAGAAGACGCTGGACCTCGCGACCAAGCTCACGCGTTTTCTCATGCGGCCCGGTTCGGCGTGGCTGCCCAGTATCTACTCGCGCGGCGTGAACCCCGGCGAACACGGGGAATACCAGGGGCAGACGCACGCCCACATGATGGCCCTGCGCGGAATTCTGGCCTGCGGTGTGGCGACGAGCAACAACATCATGAAGAATTTCGCGCGCGAGGGGTATGAATTCTCGCGGAATATGGGCATTGTCCGCCTGGGTTGGTTCCAGGAGGAGGTGGGCAAGCATTCTCACGAGACTTGCTGCCTGGCGGATATGACTTCCCTCGCCCTTAAGCTTTCCGAAGCCGGGCTGGGCGACTACTGGGATGACGTCGATGGTTACGCCCGGAATCACATGACCGAGGGCCGGTTCGTGAATCTCGAGAAACTCAAGCGCCTCAACCCTGGCCTGACTTCCGAAGACGAAAAGTGGTTGGAGCGCGCCCTGGGGACCTATTCAGGGTGGGGCTCGCCCGTGGCGTTGAGCACGGTGCTGCAGAATTGCTGCATGGCGAATGGCGCTCAAGGCCTGTATTCGGTTTGGCAGAAAACTGTGACTTATGACCAAGGCAGCGCCACGGCAAAAGTGAACTTGCTGCTGAATCGCACCACGCCGCAACTCGATGTGGAGAGTTACCTGCCCTACGAAGGGAAGGTCGTTCTGCGCAACAGTGGTGCCATGTGCGTGTACGTGCGCATTCCCACCTGGGTTGACCGCCATGGGCTAGCATGCCACGTGGACGGCGAAGCCCGGGACGCGCGCTATCTGCAAAACTACTTACTGTTCGACTCCCCAAACCCCCGATCGGTGATTACCGTAACCTTCCCGGTTCGGGATGAAGTTCAAACCTACACTTGCGACGATTATGGCGAAGGCGGGTGGTCGGCGAAGCCGATCAGCACTTTCCGCTACCGCGCGACTTTTCGAGGCAACACAGCCATTACACTCGAAAGCCTCCAGGGGGATCAAACCATAACCTACGATGGTGGCAGGTTGAATGTGACGCCGGTTTACACGGCCTACGACAACCGCGGGTTTGTGGGGAAAACCGTCGCTCCCTTGAAGGCCAGGGGTTCTGCAATTTCTTCATCATCAAAAGAGATCTTCTCGTGGTAGCAAGCGCAGCGGTGCTGCAAGATAAAGTCAAAAGGCAAGGGGCAATATGCAGAAGGCAAAAGTGAAAGACCTCCGCTGACGGCAGCTACCTGCTGACCCCGAACCCCCTCACCCCCACCCGCACAACGCGGGGCCCCCTTCGCCTTGCGGTTGACCCTCGCCCCCAAAGGGGCAAGGGAAGAGGGATCTTTGTGAATTTGGTGTTGTATTGACGAGATCGTAAAGCCCTGAATTGCCTGCGCAAGCAGGTTGTGGAAAACTTGTAGGCGCTGTCATTCTGAGCCCGTATTCTGGGCGAAGAACCCCCGTATTCTGCTTTGTCCACCGACTCGCGCGAAATGCCGGGGGCCTTCGCTGCGCTCAGGATGCCGGCATGGGCGCGTATTACCGCATCTCGTCCCGCCCGCACCCTTCCACAATCGTGGTGAGAATTTCGGCCTAAGAGGTGACTTCTTCGATTGCCGGAGATTTCCCCTTCCTCGCGTGGTTTCTCTGTGACCTCCGTGGTCAGAACGGCCTCAACACAGAGGTCACTGAGTTACTCTGTGTGCTCTGTGTTGAAGCTTGAAAGGCACAGGGAACGCAGAGACAAGTACGGCGGGTGCTCCCGGAAAATGCCACCTCCCGACCAAGTCGGGACAGGTTCAGGTCGGCGCTACATCAGAGGGTCATTGGCAGGGTCAGGCGAGACGATAAGTCAATTTGCTGGCTTCACAAATCGCAGATCTCAAATCTGAAATCTCAAATCGAAGATCGAAGGCCGAAAAGCGAAAGACGAGAAGCAACGGTCGAAATCACCTATCACAAATCACCAATCGCAAATCACCCATTACAAATTGCCAACCACAAGTCACCAATCTCAGATACTCCATCACAAGTCGCCAATTACAAACCGCCAATCGCCATTCGCCAATTGCGATGCACGAATCACCAATGACCCGACGACCCGATCGCCCGATGATCCGATGGATTTGCTTACGACGAGGGCAGGTAGTCGAACAGGTTCAACTGCGAGATCTTTCCGCCGGCGGCGAGCAATGCTTGTTGGGTGGTTACCGTCTGACTGAGGTCAGTGACGGCGGTGGCCATATTGACATCCACCGCGTTGCCCTCGGTTTCGGTCAACTGAGTTTGTTCCTGGGTAAGGAAGGTTTGGGCGTTGTTCAGCCGGTCCACGGAGTTGCCGTAGAAGGTCTGCTGGGTGCTCACATAGTTCAGAGCGTTCTGCACTTCCGTGGTGGCGCCGCTTATATTGCCATTGCTGTTCAGGGCGGTGTACAGATCCTGGAGGGATTGAAAGACGCTGGTGGTAGGATTGCTAAACAACTGGCTCCCCGGCAAGCTGGTGGGCATCGCCTGCCCCTCAGAAATTTCCACGCTGTTGGAACTATCATTTCCCTTGTAGGTCACGCCGGAAGCGGATGTAGCATCCTCCACGTAGGGTTGCGTGGTCGTGGCCGTACCGGAAAAAAGATACTCGCCGTTATAAGTAGTATTCGCCAGTCCCATTATTTCCTGTTGGATGCCTTGAACTTCCTGGGCAAGTGCTTGCTGGTTACTGGAGTTAACGGTTCCACTGGCGCCCTCCACACCCAAGGATTCCACCGATGTTAGTGCCTCCACAACCGAACTGAGCGCTGAGTCCGCCACATTCAGAGGCGCCGTCAAGGAAGAAATGTTTTGCAGGTATTGGGTATTGGAACTTGATTGCATCCGCAGGGTAACCAGGGTGGCGGCCGCGGCCGGATCGTCGGAAAGGGAATTCAGCTTTTGCCCGGACGAAACCTGCTGCAAGGCTTGATTCTCCAATTGGGTATTCGTCTGCAATCCACTCAGGATGATGCCGTACAGATTGGGGTTGACACGTATGCCCATGTTAACTCGGTGTAAACATATCAATGGTGGTCGAGACAAGTTCATCGACGACGGAAATGACGCGCGCCGAGGCTTCGTAGGCGCGCTGGTACATGACCAAGTTGGTGGCTTCCTCGTCCAGAGAGACTCCGGAAATAGACGACTGCTGGTTGGAAAGCTGCTGCAAAACCAGACCGACCGCGGTCTGCTCAGAGGTGGCGTTGGAAACGTCGTTGCCCACCTGGTTAATCAGATTGGAATAATAAGCTCCTGGCGTCTGGCCTGAAACGATCGGTTGATTCTCAAGGTTGGCCATCGCCGTGGCGTTGGCGTTGTCTCCCGTGGTGCCGTCGGAACTGGCGGCGATTTGGCTGGGATCGGTAAGCGCCACGGTCATGGTGGTGGCGGCGCCGGCGTTGGAACCCGCGGTGGTGGGGGTAAAGGGCGTGAAGAAGTCCACTCCCTTTCCGCCATTCATGTTGTAACCGGCATTCTGCTGCGTGTTCATGGCGGAGATCAGACCGGCAGCCAGATTGTCGAGGGAAGATTGGGTGGAGGGGATGCTGCTATCGCGGGCCTTGATGAGGCCTTGGAGCTGCCCACCGGCGATGGAGGAGGTAATGTCGGTTCCCTGAGCAAGTATTTCGTGCATCCCCGTGGCACTATCGGCTTGAGTGGTCAAGGCGTCATTTTGATTGCCGCTTACGAGGAGCGTGCCATTGGTAGTGGTCACGGACGCGGTCCCATCGGCGGAATAGACCACCGCCGTGTCGATCAGATTGGACAGGTTGGTCAGGTCCTCGTCGCGCTGATCCATCAGCGAGCCAGGGCTTTCCCCGGAATTGGAAATCATTTTGATTTGCTGATTCAGGTTGGCCACTTGCGCGGTAAGCTGGTTAACCTGCTGGACGGTCTGCACCACGGATTGATCCAAGCCCTGTTGAATGGTCGACAGATTCTGGCTGGTTAGGCTGAAGGCGCCGGCCAGGTTCTCGCCCGCGGTGAGCGCCGCCTGGCGCAGGGGAGAGCTGGTGGGGTCCGTCGAAAGGGAGGTAAAGCTATTAAAGAAACTGCTCAAATAGGATTGGAGGCCGGTGCCCTGAGTTTCGTTGAAAAGAGCTTGCACCTGGTTCATCGAATTCACGTAGGAACCCAAGCTGGATTGCTGGGAGGTTTCCTGGTCGATGCGGAGATTCAGGATATTGTCCCGGACGCTTTCCACCGTGGACATGTTCACGCCGCTTCCCACCATGGTATTTCCCATGAGGGTGGGAGGACTCTCCTGCAGGACGGGTACTTCCCGCGAATAGCCCGGGGTGTTGCTGTTGGCGATGTTGTTGGCGACGACCCCCATGGCGCCTTGCTGTGCCAGCAGGGATTGGAGAGCGACGGACATGGTACCGAATAGGCTCGACATTGACTATTTCCCCATCGCGACGAAAGGCATCCCCTTGGCGCGGGTAACAGGCAGGGGGTACGTGCCCGCATAGTGGGCGAGGAAATTCAGCAGAACATTTACCGATCGCCGGGACCGCCGGAGCAATTCAGAATGGACGCGGCTGAGCCTGCGCACGTCTGCCTGGATGGCTTTAAGTCCACCCAGCAAGAGATGAAGCTGGCGGGCCGACATGGGGTCAAGTTGCGCCTCGAGTTCACTGAGCGTGGAAGGCATTTCACCGGCGGCGGCCAAGCCTGTGAGTTTCCCTTTCATACTCTGGAGCTCAACGTCCAGGGCGCGAATTTCCGTGCAGAGATTCTCCTGATGCGCGATATGTTGATGCATCGCCCGCAAGTCGAGGGTGACGTAGGCCGTACGGCTCTCATCAAGGTCGGTGGCAAGCATGCGAAGGGTCGCCAAACGCCGTTCCAGCAATTCCAGGTAGCGCTGCACTTCGCTTTTCATAATTAAGCCAATAGGTCGAGTTCGTGGTCCGGTTCCGGTTCGGGCTCAGGCGTCAGATCGGGTTCCGGCTCTGGTTTCTTGGCAGGCACCGGCAGCACCTTCTTCGCGGCCTTCTTGCGCGCCGCGAAGTTTTGGTCCGGTGTCCGCCCTACGCTATCAAACGTCCGCTGTGCGGGGGCGGGAGCCAAATCATCCATGACTCCTCCCAAGAATCAGATGATGGGGAGATCGGGTGACCTGGTGAACGAAAGGTCCATCTTCTGTGGATGCCTCTTTGTTCACCCGATCATCGGATCACCGGTTCATCCGATAACCCTTCCGAGCAGGTCTGATCCCATGGCGTCACTCAATTGCTGATCCGAAACTTGATAAGTGCCACTGGCGAGCGACTGGCGAACAGCGTCCACGCGATCTTGCCGAACCTCGGGCACTTGGGAAAGGTTCGCTTTCAACTGTTGCACCGTGGTGCCAGGGGCGGACAGTTGCGCCTGATCCTGGGTTGATCCGGCCGGGACGGAGCGGTTCTGCTGGACCGACGACCCGGAGTTCGCCATCTTGGACGTTTGCTGATTCTCGGGAAGCGGAAAAGCGGCATCGATTCTCATATCCTATCTCCTTAACCTACAACTGTCATATCGACGGTTTGAGGGGAAACTTTAGCCTTGTGATGCCGTTTTAATCTTCCCTCCCTCTTGATTTTGCTCTCCCCGGTTCAAACTGGGCTCCAGTTGGTGCACCAGCATTTGCCCGATTCCGAACCCTCCGCGGCCCGCCATAGCTCCCGATAACGTCTGAATTTCCAATGAGTTCAAGGTCTCCGACCCTGCCAGCGGTGCATCCCCCGCAAGGGAGGAAAAGCCCATATTGAATTCCCCCAAGAGCTGCGAGATTAGAATACCCTCAAAATCCTGGGCGGCTTTGCGCAGCTTTTTGTGAGCGGAGGATTCCGCCTGACTGCTCACGGAAGCAACCTGCGGGCGGTTGGAGAGGGGTGGTAATCCGGTACTCAAAGCCGAGAACGTCATATGATGTCCAATTCCGCCTGCAAGGCCCCCACGGAGCGGACCGCTTCCAGGATGGCAACGATATCGCGGGGGGTGGCGCCAATGGCCTGAAGGCCGTTGATCAAATCGTCGACGCTCGAGCCCTCGCGGAGTTCAATGCGGCGGGCAGGGCTTTCCACGGCTTTAACCGTGGTTTGCGGCACCACCTGAGTCTGGCCTTGGGAATAGGGCATAGGCTGCGAGACTTGGAAGGTCGTGGAAATCACCACGGAAAGATTGCCATGCAGGATGGAGCACGCCCCCAGGCTGACTTCCTGGCCCATGACAATGGTTCCCGTCCGCTCATTGACGACGACCTTGGCGAGAGGGTGAATCCCGACCTTCAGATTTTCCACCTTCGCGAGCAGGTTGGAAACCACCTCCGGGCCCGGGACAGGAACGCGAATTTCAATGCGGCGGCTGTCAATTGCCAGCGCCGAGCCCTTTCCCAATTCGTCGTCAATGGCTGCGGCGGCTTCCGTGGCCGTCTGGAAATCGGGGTCGCGCAGCAGCAAGTAGAGCTGGGTCAAATGGCTGAGGTCCATTGCCCCATCCCGCTCCACAATCCCCCCGGCAGGAATGCGCGACGTGGTGGGGTGATTGATCTGAACCGAGTTGCCGCGCCCCCCTGCCGAGTATCCCCCGTTGACCAATGGACCTTGTGCGGTTGCCCACATTTGCCCGTCGGGACCATGCAAAGTGGTGAAAAGGAGTATCCCGCCGTCGAGATTTTTCGCGTCTCCAATCGAAGCAACGGTGACATCAATCGGCTGGCCCGGGCGGGCAAAAGGCGGAAGCGTGGCGGTGACGAAAACTCCGGCAACGTTTTTGACCACCACCGCCGAAGCATTGAATTGAACCCCCATCTTTTGCAGGAGATTGGACAGGGTTTGGACCGAGAACACCGTCTGTTGGCTGTCGCCGGTGCCGTGCAAGCCCACCACCATTCCGTATCCGATCAAAAGGTTGTCACGCACCCCCTCCACCGTCGCCAAATCCCCCAGGCGAACCTGGCGCCCCACCTCCTCCTTACCCGCCAGCATGGCAGGTCCCAGGAGCATTAGCAGGCCGAGAACGTAGAATTTGCATCGCATGGCTTTAGAACCCCACGAGCTTCAAGACCAACCGCACCAATAAGTTGGGAGGCGCCACTCCATCGCTGATGACACCCTTGCCTTTCAGCTCCACTTCCAGATTGCTGATGGCGGTCGAGGCCACGGCGTTATTCGGGCCGATGTCTCCCGGACGCACCACGCCATGGATGATCACCGTCTGGTGCTGGTTATTCATAAACATTTGGCGCACCGCCTCAATCACCAGAAACCCGTTGGGCAAAACCTCTACCACCCGGCCGGAGAGGCTGGTACTCAAAGCGGAATCGGAGGAGGTTTGGACCTGGCCATTAAGCGTCCGGGAGGAATTCGGCGAGAAGATGTTCTGCATAGCGGCGTTGGGGCCGGGCGTACCCATCAGGCCGGTGATCCCGGAGCTTGCCGAAAACGTGCGCGCCGACTTCACCGCGCCATCCTCCGCCGCCGTGGTCGATTCCA
>PLWR01000360.1 GCA_003165615.1 Acidobacteriota bacterium
CGGTCAGGAAGGCGCTGACCGCGGCTACCAGCTCGCTGGTCAATACGCACGGATTTGATGCCGCACGAATGACCCCCATAAGGACGGTGAGGTGAAAAGCCGCAGAGGAACGCAAAGTACGCGTACCTCTACTACCCGCTCTTATCCATTTAAGAACCGCAGAGTAGGGCAAAATACGCCCAACTCTGATGCGCTACCCGCTACCCGCTTTAGGACCCTTGGGGTTGGCATTAGTATGCCGAAAATCGGCATATTCGGGCCATTGCGCAGTTTGATCAAGCTGGTAGAATTACGTTCGGGCTTTAAAAAAAACTCACTTCAAGGAGGAAGCTATGATCACTCGGCCAAAGCTTGTCATTGGTGTTTTGGGGCTGCTGTTTCTTCTGCAGTCTTCTCCCCTGAGTGCTAGCGATATTGTGTTCAACGGTGGGTTTGAGGGGGGCACGTATTCCAGTACGGTCGGTGGCTACACCAACAATGGTGTTCCAGTAGGTTGGACGGCCAACTCGGGCTTTGACTCATATCCGGGGTACAATTTCGTGACCACTACTAACCCTCACAGCGGAAGCTACGATCTTAGGATTGGAAACGATGATGGGGAGGACCTTCCCACATTAAGCCAGACATTCTCCGACGTCTCAGGGGACACCTACTCCGGCAGCATCTGGGTTCTCTACGGCGGCGCAGGAACTGGCGACACGCTCCCTTTCTTTGACCTGTCGGTCGACGGGACCAACCACGTCGCCTTGAACTACCTTGCCTCCGGCTCCTGGACGGAGTACACGTTCTCTTTCACGGGATTAGGCTCGGACACATTGACCATTAGTGGAAACACTTCTCCCAGCGAGTGGTACGTCGATGATGTTGCGGTGAATGCTGCGTCTTCGACAGTTACTCCGGAACCCGGCACCCTGCTGTTGTTTGGCACGTTCCTGGCGGGTGCTGGCCTCTTCCGTCTGCGGCAAATAGCCGCCAGCAGCAGATAGCTGCGAAGAGATTCTCGTGGGCATGATCATAGCGGGCAGGGACGCTAAGGCGTTCCTGCCCGATCTCTTTCTATGACCCATGGCCCGAAGATCTAGGAACCCACATCCCGCCTTCGGCACCCCTCTCCCCGCCCGCGCGGGTGGCGCATACATTGGTTATTATGTAGGCGTCCCCAGTGGCCTCGCGCCCCGAAAAACCCAGGACGCAGACATACAAAGCAATGTCTGCGCCACCCACGGTTCTTAAATTGGTAATAATATTGTGAGGATGTTGTGAAAAGCTGAAAGCCGCAGAGTAGGTCCAAACGACGGAACAACTCTGCGCTTGCCCGTTCAGCCACGGAGTGGCGGTGTCGTTTAGCCCATGGCGAGCCAGCCATGGGAATGCGAGCGGGAGCAATAACATACTGAGTCCCGTAGGGGCGACGTCTGGCCCCGCATATGACCCGATGTCGCCCCTACGGGGCTAAGAGAGTGTAAACCCGGGGGCGCACTTACTCACGGCTGGCTCGCCGTGGGCTAAATGACGGCGCCCGTTTCGCGGGCTTTGAGCGAAGTAGCCATGCCTTAACCTGGATATGACTGCATTCGCTCCGGCCTCTTCTGTCGGGGCGGAAATCTTGTAGGCCCTAATCGTTGGTTACACCACTTGACAACAGTATCGTAATGGTATACAGCGGAAGGGCGCTTGTCCGTAGGAGGCGCCATGTCCCTGCGCAAGTCTCCCACTCTCACTCCTGCCTCGCTGGCTGCCAGGCGGCAAAACTCGAATAAATCCACCGGGCCGCGAACCGCGCGGGGCAAGGCCTGGTCGCCCCTGAACCGTTTGCGGCACGGAGCGCGCTCGGCGGAAATTTGTGCTATGATTCCGCCTTCGAAAGGGAGGAATTATCCGCATGCTTAACTCCTACGGACCCATCGTCATTTTTGCCGTGATTGCCGCGCTCTTCGCGCCGGTGACACTTTGGATCTTCAAGTACATTCGCCCCTCCTTCCGCGCCACGGCGGAGAAGGTGATGCCTTATGAGTGCGGTATCACGCCGGAGTCCGACTCGCGCCGCCGCTATACGGTGCGGTTCTACGTGGTGGCCATCCTCTTTGTGGTTTTCGATGTGGAGACCGTCTTCCTCTATCCGTGGGCGGTGCAGTACCAGGCGCTGGGATTGTACGGGCTGGTGGAGATGATGGTTTTCCTCGGCATCCTGATTGTCGGTTACGTCTGGCTGTGGAAATACGGCGCGCTGGATTGGATTTAGTTCCTGCTCTACTCGAATCCGGCACGAAATCGGCATGACCGGCGATACGAATGAAGGGCTTAAGTACGTTTCACACAGAGTTCACGGAGGGTAAAATATTGAACCACAGAGAACACGGAGCAGATCTCGGGTTTTCTCCGTGCTCCCTGTGAGTCGCTCTCTGTGCTCTCTGTGTGAACCTCTTGCAGCGGTAAGGGCTGGATTCCCGCCTTCGCGGGAATGACAGTGCTTTGACGGGGATTCGCATTCCAAACGATACCAGCACCACATTTCGAAACAGCTTGACATTCGCTTTTCATTCGCCTACCATTCAATCCCACTAACCCAGGCAACTGAAGCGCAAGCGGGGCGGGTTACAAATCCAACTTTGCGGAGGAAACTATGGCATTGAGTGCAGCATTGCTACCGGAGTTCGAAATGGAAATGGCCAACACCCGAAAGACTCTTGAGCGGGTGCCCGACGACAAGTTCGACTGGAAACCCCACACGAAATCGATGACCATGCGTCAACTGGCCGTGCACGTGGCCTTCTTTCCAAACTGGATGACGGAGACCTTGGACAAGGCGTCCTTTGACTACGCGCCGGAGGGAGGCGAGGGCTACAAGACCCCTGAGGTGAACTCCCGCAAGGAGCTGCTGGAGGTTTTCGACCGCGATCTCGCCAAGGCGCGAGAAAGTCTGAAAGCGGCAAGCGATGCTCACCTGATGGAAACCTGGACCTTGCTGGCGGGGGGGAAGACCATCTTCGCCATGCCGCGGATTGCCGTGCTGCGCGGCATGGTGATGAACCACATGATTCACCACCGCGCCCAACTGGGAGTCTACCTGCGGCTCAATGATATTCCGGTGCCGGCGCTCTATGGTCCCTCGGCAGACGAGCAGGCCTGATGGTCAAACGGGCGCTGACCTGCCGCTCTGGCGTCCCGGTGTCTTGAAAATAGCTCCCCTCCTCGGTTGAGGAGGGGTTAGGGGGTAGTGGGAAGTGGGTAGAGGTTACTAACCCTTGCTGGTTTGCTGGCGCTTTCTCTGTTTGCTCTCCTTGGCCTCCGTGATCTGTGGTGAAATCCTTCTTGGGTTGCAGGCGGCAGCCGCGCCCACTCGTCGGCATGATGATAGCAGCACCGGCGTGGGGAAACTCGTTGACAGGTGGTACCCGCATCGCCAAACTAGAGAGAGTGGGCAGGGACGGGAAGGCGGTGAGGGAAGTATGGAAGCTGAAGGACGTGTTTCGCGCCATCCTCTTGAGCAGGAGTTGATTTCGCGCGGGGTGCGGATGACGCACCAGCGCCGCCTGTTGGTCCAGATCATTCAAGGGGCGGATGGCCACCTGGACGCCATCGGCCTTTGGCAACGCGCCCAGGACCAGGACCCCACCATCAACAAGGTCACCGTTTATCGAACCCTCGCCATGCTGAAGAAGTACGGTTTGGTGGATGAGCTGGACCTGATGCACCTGGATGGTGGGAAGCATTACTATGAAGCGAGAACCACGCGCGACCACATCCACCTGGCCTGCCTGAAGTGTGGACGCATTCAGGAATTTGAAAGCTCGCTCTTCGAAAAGTTGAAAGGCCAGATCGAGCGCGAGCGGCAATTCAACATCAATACCGTGCGCGTGGAAGCCGGCGGTGTTTGCGACCGGTGCAAGTAACAATCCTACGTTATTGGTTCACCTGCGCAGACAGTCGCTCGTATTGCTTCTTAAAACTGGGGTTCTTGGGGTCAAGTTCATAGGCCGTGCGGTATTCCTGCAAGGCGGCCGGCTTGTTGCCCTGGTGCTCATACACCAGACCCACACTGTAGTGGGCGACGGCGTTGTTGGAGTTCAAACGCACCGCTTCGCCATACTCCGCCATGGCGCCATCCCAATCATTCTTGGCTGATAGCCTGTTTCCCAGATTGATGTGCGGCTGCCCATCGGTTGGTTTCAGGCGGATCGCCTCGCGGTATTCCGCGATGGCGCCGTCATTATCGTTTTTCTGGGAAAGCGCCACGCCCAGGCTTACGTGCGTCGCTTCATTATTGGGGTTTACCCGCAGGGCTTCACGATACTCGGCGATGGCGCCGTCCCAATCCTTGTTGTGGATCAGCGCCGATGCCAGGGTCAGGTGCCCTTGTTCGTTGTTGGGGTTCAGGCGGACTGCCTCGTGGTATTCCGCAAGGGCGCTATCCCAATCGCCTTTGTGGGAAAGGCGGTTCCCCATGTTGATGTGAGCCTGGTCATTGTTGGGGTTCAAGCGGATGGCTTCGCGATATTCGGCTATAGCACCGTCCTGATCGTCCTTGTGCGAGAGCCCCACGCCGAGGTCGAGATGAGCACGATCATTGCTGGGGCTCAAGCGCAACGCCTCGCGCTCCTCGGCGATCTGCCCATCCCAATCTCCCTTGTGCCCCAGCGTATCGCCGAGGCTGATGTGGAGTTCGGCGTTTTGAGGATCGAGTTGAATGGCGGCGCGGTACTCGGCTTCGGCTTCCGCGTATCGCTGTTTTCTAAACAACTGCGCACCCTGCGAGGCATGCTGCCGGACCTCCGCCTGGTGGGCCAACGCCGCAGAATCCACGCTGGTGCTTTTCGTAACCGTGGCGCTCTTGAGGGCCTCGACCAATTCGTCGTCGCCGCCGTCGAGGCGGATTTCGTCGAAGAATTGACCGGTCGGCTCAAAATCAATGCCGCGTTCCTTTACCAGGTCGGCAACGCGATGGCTGGGCACCTCACCTTGGATCAGGGAAATGATCTGAACCTGAGTCAGAGGTTTGATTGCGCCGTCGCCCGAGGTCTCTGGACGTTTGGCGGCACGCAACGCATGGAGGAACGCCTCGTTGGCTCCTGCCGCCTGGAGGCTCTGAAGGAAATCCTCCGTGGGTTCAAAATCGATGCCCCGCTGCGAAACAAGCCTGGCTCCGGTATCATCCCCGATTCCATCCCGCACCAAGCCTTGCACTTGTTCCTGGGTGAAGGGCTTCTGCTGGGCTCCTGCGGGTACCGCAAGAATCAGGACAAGGATCAGCGTCAAGACAGTCATTAGCGGCCGGTGGCGCATCTTCACCTTCCCATTGCGGAGATATTTCAAACAGATTCCACGTATTCTAACACGGGAGAACAAAACTCCAAGGGGTGCTGATCGTTGTGAAGCCTTCGACTTACCCCGGCGCAGCTTTGAAATTCAATTGACGGGCTTGGGTGGTGTGAGGGTAAGTCCAAAAAGCTTATGGATTTTCTCAAAAATGCTCTTCTGTTGGCCTTTCATCATGGCGGCGCGGGCCTCGGCATCCAGGTCGTGTCGAACGGATTCGATTTCCACCTTCCGGCGCGCCAGCAAGGCGGAGAGGGAATGGGCGATTTCCGGCCGGCCGTGCAGGATGTCGTCAAAAGCTCTCCGGTCCAAACGATAGCACTCAGAATCCTCCAGCGATTTCAGCGAGGCACTGCGAGGTTCGCCGGTGAGCAGCGACATTTCACCAAAGAAATCGCCCGCGTGCAGGATGGCAACTGATTTGTGCACACCGGCGTCGGTGGAGACAATCACTTCCGCCGACCCTTTGGTGAGGATGTACAGCCAGTGAGCCTCCGCGCCCTGCCGTGTCATCAACTCCCCCTTCATAAAGGGAGCGTAGCGCAGGTGCTCCGCCAGCGTGGTGCGTTCCCCTTCATTCATTTCGCGGAAGAGCTCCACCTGAGCAAGGTCCAGGGCGCTGAGCCGCTGCGAGATTTCATGCTCATGGTGAAGTTTCTCGCGCTCCAGATCCCGCGTTTCGACAAAGGCGGTCAGAGCGGGAACAGAAAGCGGGATGCCGGCGCGCTGGAGGGCGAAGTAGATGCGAGTGCGCACCAGGGAGTCCGTGGGATCGTCCTTTAACAAGTCCGTCAGCCAGTAGCGGGCGGCGTACGAGCAGTAGCTCTCCTTGAAATCCATCAGGATGCAGTTGGGTGCGGGGTCCACGGCGGAGCCTTCCACGGGCTCGGTCACTAGGGCATCAGTCACCACGTGGATGACCTCGGTGGGCGGCACACGAAAATCCACGTTGAAATAGACCCAACGGCGCTCCTGAATGGGCTGCCCGGAGCGCTGCCCTTGTATTAAGACCTGCGATTTGATCAGGACACTGTTGGGGATAATGACGGTGTCCCAATTACGCGTCTCAATGGCAACGTGACGCCAGGTGACTTCCTTGACCTTGCCCGCGGTTTGCTCGATTTTCACCCAATCGCCCACCGAGAAGCTCTTATCAATTTGCAGGACGAGGCCGCCCAAAATGTTGGAGAGGCTATCTTGCAACGAGAAGACGATCACTCCGGTCATGACTGCCGAGGTGGCAACAAGGCTGGAGAGCGTCACTCCATTGCGCGAGAGCAGCCACAGCACTGCCGCCGTGTATCCACCCGCTACGATGATGTCGCGCAGCACTTGCGGTGGGGAAAGGGGAGTGATGTACAGAAGGAAGTCGAAGACAATGATGCTGCTGAGCTTCACCACCGCACAGCCCACCAATAAGAGTCCCGCGGCATGAAGGATTTTGGTGGCTGTATCCCATCCCAGTGCGGCGGGGAGGACAGAAAGAGCGATGAGGAAAAGTGCCAAAGCGTACATTACCAGTGCCGTGCGAACATGCGGGCGTTGGCGGCGCGAGAGAACTGCCAACACTACCGCTGTTCCCAGAATGGCGATGGATATCGCTAATAAGTCGTCGTGGTGGGCAATGAGCTGGAAACTTCGCCAGATGTCTATCAGCGGATTCGCTTGCAGCCAGAATGCCGGAATATCCCAGGTATTCATGCAGTTCCATTCCAAGGCGGTCATTGGTTCCAGATTCTACCGTGAGTCGCGCGGCGAGCCAAGGGGTTTCGTCCTCCCGATCGTGGGTAGAGGGGAAGCCGATGCGGCGAGCTCCCTTCGCCCCAGGGCAGCGTAAAGCCGCTTCTACTCATCCTTGATGGCGGATTTGACCATCGCCAGGATGGAGGGTGGGATCATGGCGACCGAGATGCCGTGATCTTTTTCCGCGTGCTCGGCGGCGAGCTTCAAGAGTTCATCTTCATTCTCGGCGCGTATTTCTTTGGGACAATCCATTCCCAGGTCACGACATCGCAAAACTTTGGCCATGGAAGTTTCCTCTCCGTTGAAAGAATGGGGGCTATCATATCACCGGCTTGTCCAAACTGCGTCTCTACCCTTTTGTCGGTGGTGGTGTCAATTGCAGGACGCTAACGCCCCAGGTGCCGTCATTCCCGCCTTCACGGGAATGACGGCCGATTCGAATGGATTCCCATTCCAAATGACACCTCTACCCTTTCGTCGATTGCTTTTTGTACAACCCCTGCTATGATATTCGAGTCATACTAGAATAACTCGAAGTGTGCGGTCAGGCGGGGGGCATCGGCAGGCGGGAATTGAATCTTGTGCCGCGCCTCCTCATCCCCCCCTGGGCATCAGGTTACCCGTGAAGGTTATCAGACAACTCGTTAGTTTCGTGTTGGGTGTGACCGTCGGAGTCTGCCTGTATTCGCTGCTCAAGTTCCGGCCTCTTTCCCCAGTACGAATGGCGGATGGTTCTTCGCAAGTGGGAGCATATCACCCGGGCAAGTCCCTTCGTCCACCTTGGGTACAACGGTCGGCGCCCCCGCAAGTGACGGCACCGATCCGGGTGCATTTCGCAAAACATGTTCAGGCGATGAGTCCGAAAGCTGCCGACGTACGACCGCCGGCTCGGCCTAAGCCCGGGATTGTGGAGGTGGCTGCCTCTGCCGCGTCCAAGAATGAAGTGGCGGCTGTGACTGGCCCCTCCGCGCCACCTATGGCACCGACGCCACAGGTATCGCCGGCGCCACCGCCCCCGACGGTCTTTAAGGCGATTGGCTACGTGGAGAAGGCCGGAGGCCAGCTCGAAGCAATCATTTTGCAAGAAGACCAGATTCAGGTCGTTCATCTAGGTGATGAGATCGCGGGCCGGTATCGAGTGACCAGGATTACCCCTGACTTAGTTGATGCCATCGATGAGACGGTTGCGCAAATCCCCGTGGCGAAACCTGGCAGCGCAACCCCCGAGTTGGTGGCAGCCATCGGCGCCGGGAAGACTTTGACCCCGCCGCTGGCAACGGCTCCAGGTCAGCCGGAAGTTTCCGAGGGTGTGGCCGAGGGTACTCACCCCTCTACCGTCCAAGCCGCCGAACCGATTGCGAATTCATTAGGTTACGTGCAGCAGGCGGACGGAAAGATTGAGGCGGTGGTGGCGGATGGAGAATCCGTTCGTCTGGTCCCTGAGACTCCGGCGGTCGCCATGGCGCAAGCCACCCCGCCTGGAGACATTCAGAAGCCATCTCCGCTTAGCCAGGGTTCGCCCAAACCTGTCATCGGCGTATCTTCGACCGTGGGAGCCATGGCTGATCATTTGGTCCCTTCGGGTGGGATTCCTGATGTGCCGGTAATTCGGCAGGCGTCGTACCAAGTTCCGATTCCTGCTACCGAAGAGCCAGCCCCCAGCCAGGTCAGCACGCTTTCATCTGAGGGAGCGGCTGAGGTGGTGAACACTTCAAGCGAACCGACGGTTGCCATTTCCGCAGCCATGCCGGATGGGTCAAGCGATCGCCTGACCAAACTCCCCGTGGAGATGAAACCCCTCGGGTTTGTGGTGAAAGCGGACGGAGAGTTCGCCGCGATTCTCTCGGAAGACGACGAGGTCTATATTGTCCGGGAAGGGGACCGTTTCGCCGGGCACTACCGCGCCGTGAGTGTCTCTGCCGATGTCGTAGAAGCTGTGGAAGAGCCGCCCAGGATTGCGCAGCCACCTCCTTTTGCAGCGCCTTTGGCTTTCCCGGATTGGCTTTCCGCTTCGGCGGCGCAGGGCCCATCCCTCTTCGCGAATGAGAACTGTTCAGGTTGCAAATCCAGTGGGTTAGGCGAGGTGTCGGCAGTTTTACCGAAGGATCTGCCTGCCGCCGTGGAGTCTCCGGCACCCAAGCTCCGCGTGAGTGAGCAATTAGCGGCGACATCGGCAAAAGGGCCTCAGCAGAAGTCTGCTCATTCCGTGAAGCAGCCCGAGGCTTCACCGGATAGCGCCACATTTATCTTCCAAACGCTTGGCTACGTCGAAACCGAGGGCGGGGAAATGCAAGCGATTGTGGCGGATGGATCACAGGTCTATTTGGTGAAACAAGGGGAGACGTTTGCGGACCGGTACCGGGCCACCAGTGTGGATCCCATCCTGGTATTGGCCGTCAGGGTGTCTCCCGAACAGAAGGTGACAGATTTCCTTTCTGCTCAGACAGAATCCGGCGGCAAGCCTGCATCCAAGGAGATGTCCGGATATTCCCACCTTCCCGTGACAGGGATGGCCAATGCCCAAACCTTCCACCAGGTGGATGCATCGGGCAGTCCGGTTCTCACGGACGTGGGCGCGAATCTGTTCAGCTCGATGTCGATCGGGTTTGACTTGCAGTCATATTTTTTCATGGCCGACAACCCCAAATTCGGGTTTTGATTCGGGCCACGGGGGAGACGGATGCTCAATAAAGAAATCCGGCTGGGGGTATTGGCATTACTCGCCTCATGCCTAAGCTGCGGAGGTGGCGTCAGCGTCGCATACCGGGAGGGTCATAAGGCCGAGAACCGGAAGGATTGGGACACAGCTTTGGTGGACTATGAAAAGGCGAGGCAAAATGACCCGGAGAACACCCTGTATATTCTCCATGAAAAAAATGCCCGCACGAATGCCGGCATGCTCCACCTCAGGAACGGTCGCGAAATGTTGAAGGAAGGCCGGTTGGATGATGCGGCTGGGGAATTCCAAAAGGCCACCCGCATTGACCCGACAAATCAGGCTGCGACTCAAGAGCTTAATTCTGTACTGGCCACACAGTCCAAGGCAAAAAAGGCGCATACCGAGGCCCTCCAAAACGCCTTGAAAGCCCGTGAAGCAGAAAACGAGCCCGCCGCGGTGAAGCTGCAACCCTTTCCCTCAGAGCCTCTTGCCCATTTTCGTCTTTCCGCGGATAGCCGCAGGATCTTTGAGACCCTGGGCAAGCTTGCCGGGCTCAACGTCGCGTTCACACCGGATTTTCGTCCCGCCCCGCTTAGCGAAGACCTTTCTGGCGTGAAAATTGAAGAGGCGCTGCAACTTGTAGCCATGCAGAGCAAATCGTTTTGGAAGGTGGTTACTCCCAATACGATTCTGATCATTCCCGATAACCCCAACAATCAGCGCGACTATGGCGAAGACGTATTGAAGACGATTTACCTCTCCAATCCCCTGGCGCCTGCCGACCGCACCGCCATCACCACGGCCCTCAAGCAAGTGTTGGGTTTGCAGAGGATTATGGACAATCCCGACTCCAACGCCATTATCATTCGGGACACGCCGGCGAAAGTGGCGGCGGCGGAACAACTGGTGCGGAAATTGGATCGAGCCAAAGCGGAAATCCTGTTGGAAGTTAATATTGTAGAAGCCGACCGCGACCGCATTCGCGATTTGGGACTGACGCCGGCTACCGTGAGCTCCACCGGGTCGACGACTCCGGGATTCTCGACCGTCGCGGCTTACATCCCTTCCGTATCAAGCACTTCCTCCAGTTCCGCTTCGGCAGCCGCCTCCGTCGGGGCTGCGGCCATCAACACCTTGTCATATAAGAACATTAATGTACTCCTCCCGGGCATAGCTGCTAACGCGGTCTTGAACGATTCCAAGACTCATATTATGCAGAGCCCCCAAATCCGGGTTACAGACGGCCAGACCGCCAAGTTGAAGATCGGCAGCCGTGTCCCCTATGCCACGGGCAGTTTTCTGCCATCCCTGGGAGGAACGACCAGTGCGTCTGGAGGGGTTGGCTTGCTGGCCAGCACGCAGTTTCAATTTCAGGACGTTGGTGTGAACCTGGAGCTGACCCCTCACTTGCTCTCCACCGGAGAGGTTGCCGTTCACGCCAAAATTGAGATTTCCTCCCTGGGGGCGTCCCTCACCGTGGGCGGGGTCAGTGAGCCTACTTTCGGTCAGCGCACCATTGAGGATGACTTCCGTTTGCAGGAAGGAGAAGTAAATCTCTTGGGAGGCTTGATTCAAAGTACGCTGAACACTGTGATAACAGGAGTTCCGGGGTTGGGCGACGTTCCCCTGTTGCATTACCTGTTTTCCAATGACCACAAAGAGGTGGATGACCAGGAGGTGCTGGTCATGCTGACTCCGCGGGTCATCCGCCTTCCCGAACCTACCGCAGGGGAAGGCTCAAGTGTCGTGGTCCGCGCCCCTGGCGGTGGTGCTGAGGGCCCCGGAGCTCCCGAAGGCCCGCGTCCCTTTGAGATCCCAACGCCGCCGCAGCCCTGACGCCGAGGAGCATGAAAGTCGATGTAGCGCCGACCTTTAGGTCGGCACTTTTCCCGAGAGCTGACCTAGAGGTCAGCGCTACGCCGACTCACCACGCTGGCATGTGTTGTATCAGGCATCTCACGATGGAACTATAGATGGTGAAAAGACGCAATCAGTTTTCAGACCAAGCCTTCATGCTGATCGAACTGATCGCGGCGATGACTATCCTGCTGATCCTGACCACTCTGGCCCTGCCTTTGGCGCGCAATGCCATCATCCGCGGCCGGGAGGTTCGGCTGCACGAGGACTTGCGCATGTTGCGCGAGGCGATTGATCGTTACAAAGCGTACTCTGACCAGGGCATGATTCCCATTAAAGTGGATACCTTCGGTTATCCTCCCGACCTCCAGACCCTGGTTGACGGGGTGCCGGTTAAAGGGACGGCCAAAGGGAAGTACAAGTTCCTGCGCAAGATTCCTGTGGACCCCATGACGGGAAGCGCGGATTGGGGTCTGCGGGCGATGCAGGATGACGCCGACTCCAAGAGTTGGGGTGGGCAGAACGTTTTTGATGTTTACTCGAAGAGCCAGGGGACGGCGCTCGATGGGACACAGTATGCGGATTGGTAGAAAATCAGGTGACAGGTGTCATATCTCGGGTACGAGGGCTCGTCACTCGTCACTCGTCACTCGTCACTGCTTTTCCGGCTTCACCCTGATCGAACTGATGATGGTCATCGCCCTTATTTTGATCCTCGCGACCTTCGCCATGCCCTCGTATCATATTGCCGTCATCCATGCCCGCGAAGCCGTGCTGCGAGATGATTTGTTTACCATGCGCAAGCTGATTGACGAATTTACCATCGACAAGCAGCACCCTCCCAGCTCTCTGGATGAACTGGTGGACGCGGGTTATCTCCGGGGGGGGATTCCGGTGGACCCCTTTACGGGGTCAAACCAGACATGGAAGACCGATGTGGAGGACGTGCCGATTAGTCCGGACCAGGCTACCGCCGGGATTGTGGATGTGCACAGCGGTTCGGACGACACCGCCATGGATGGCACGCCCTACGCGAGTTGGTGAGAAGAGCAGTCGATAGTCGATAGTTGAGAGCCGATAGTCGAGAGTTGATAGTCGACAGTCAACAGTTGATGGTGAACCAGGTTGAAAGTTGAAGAGCGCGGGGAAGTGGCCTTTGAACTTTCAACTATCGACTATCAACTATTGACTATCAACCATGACCTTTTGCTGATCGACCGTCGGAACTAAACCATGGCCGAATTTGTTTGCAAATTAGGGACGGATGCCGGACGCGTGTTGACGCAGACGGAGGAGGCGCGCTCTGAGGAGGAGCTCCGCCAGCGGCTGCGAGCGCAGGGCTTCCTGATTTTTTCGATCCAATCCAAGGACCTTCTAAGCTTTCAGTCCGGGCCGCCGCGTCCGGGAAAAATCCGCCCTGACGATTTCCTGATTTTCAACCAGCAGTTTCTGACCCTCTCCAAATCCGGCTTGCCCTTGCAAAAATCCCTGGACCTGCTGGGGCACCAGACCCGGAGCGAAACGCTGCGCCTGGCCATTGAGGCTGTGCGCGACAAAGTGCGCTCCGGGGCATTGCTTTCCGAAGCCTTTGAATCCACGGGCAACTTCCCCAAGATCTATTGCGCCACGGTCCGAGCCGGTGAGCGCAGCGGCAGCCTGGACAAGGTGTTGAGCCAATACCTGACCTACCAGAAACAGTCGCGGGGATTCCGCAAGAAATTCATTTCTGCCTTGATCTATCCGGCCATCCTGATCGGCGTCCTTTGCCTCCTGGTTACTTTGGTGATTGAGTATATCGTGCCGCAGTTCGCCAAACTCTATGCCGACATGGATGTGCAATTGCCGGCCCTGACGACCTTCACTATTTCCTTCGCCATGCAAGTGAAACACTTCTTCCTGCTCATTGTTCTGGGGATTGTGGGTCTGGTCTTTTTGTTCAGGATGGCGGCACGCTCCGAGCAAACCCGGCTGGCCTGGGAGCGGATGAAATTCAAGCTGCCCCTGGTGGGCGGCCTCCTGCTGAAGTTTTCCGTGGCGGAGTTTGCGCGCACCCTGGCCGTGCTCTTACAGGGCGGCACCCCCATCGTGTCGGCGCTGGATACGGCCAAGGATTCGGTCAGCAGTCCCTGGCTGGCGCAAGCGATATCGCAGGCGCGGTCGGAAGTGGCGGCGGGGAAAGAACTCAGCGCCTGCCTGCGCGCCAGTGGCTTTTTTCCCCCCATCGCCATCGATATGATGGAAGTGGGAGAGACCACCGGCGCCATGTCCAACATGCTGGAAGCGCTGGCGGAGTTTTTTGAAGAAGACGTCAACATCGATCTGGAAACCCGCCTGGCCCTGGTGGGGCCGGTCATGATCGCCGTGATCGCCATCATCGTGGCATTTGTGCTGATAGCGTTTTATATGCCGCTGTTTTCCATGGCGTCGATGGTGCACTAAGCAGGATCGGGAGATCGGGTGATCGGGAGATCGGGTGAGCAGAAAGCGACGAGCCTGGAGGTGCCTTTTTGTTCAACCGATCACCCGATCTACCGATTACCCGATTGTTGATTGCGGAGGTAGCATTTGTCAGAGACGGCAATTGACTTGAAAGAGATGGAATCAGCGCGCCTTTTGGCGGCTCGCTATCAATTCCAGTTTGTGGATCTGCGCGATTCGCGTCCTGACGCCGAACTGTTGCGCACCATCCCACTGGAACTGATGCTCCATTATGAGTTTCTGCCTTTGGAAGGGGATGACCACCGGCTGGTGATCGTGGTGGCGGACCCCACCAACCTGACGCGCCTGGATGAATTGGAAGTCAAGCTGGACCGGAAACTGGAGGTGCGCGTAGCGGCCCCCAGCCAGGTGCGCGATTTCCTGAAGAAAACCGAGCCCTCCCAACGTGTCCTGGACGACGCCACCGAAGAATTCCGTCTGGACGTGATTCGCGATGAGGAAGCTGCCACCGAGGGCCTTTCGCTTGAGCACCTGGTGGAAGAGACCGAAGTCAGCCCCATGATCCGGCTGGTGGATTCGATCATCTTCGCCGGGCTGGAGCGGCGAGCCAGCGACATCCACATCGAGAGCCGCGACAACTCCGTGGTGGTGAAATACCGCATTGACGGGGTGCTGCAACAGGCCATGGCGCCCCTGGCGCGGGAGTTTCAGTCCAACCTGATTACCCGCATCAAAGTGATGTCAGAATTGGACATCGCGGAGCGCCGCGTTCCCCAGGACGGACGCTTCCGCGTGCGCTATCGCGGCCGCCCCATCGACTTCCGCGTCTCCATCATGCCCTCGATTCACGGTGAAGACGCGGTGCTCCGCATCCTCGACAAGGAATCGTTGCACGAGAAATT
Source organism: Acidobacteriota bacterium (assembly GCA_003165615.1). The sequence goes on from PLWR01000360.1 coordinate 14,917, forward strand.
CCACTCCCTGCGCCTGGAGATTCTGGGATTGGCGGACCGGGAAATTCGGCGGCTGCGGCGCTTTATTCGTGAGCCTTACGGCATGGTGCTGGTAACGGGCCCCACCGGCAGCGGCAAAACCACCACGCTTTACGCCGCGCTCTCTGAGATCAAGTCCGATGAAGACAAGATCATCACCATTGAGGACCCGGTGGAATACCAGCTTCGCGGCATCACCCAGATTCCGGTGAACGAAAAACGCGGACTGACCTTCGCGCGCGGATTACGCTCCATCTTGCGGCACGATCCGGACAAAATCATGGTGGGTGAAATCCGCGACAATGAAACCGCCCAAATCGCCATTCAGTCGGCGCTGACCGGCCACCTGGTGTTTACTACGGTGCATGCCAACAACGTCGTCGACGTGCTGGGACGCTTTCTCAATATGGGCGTCGAGCCGTATAATTTTGTTTCGGCGCTCAATTGCATCCTGGCACAGCGGCTGGTGAGGACGATCTGTGAAGCGTGCAAGCGCCCCGCGCAAGTGCCCATCGAAGTGATCGAGGAGTCCAGTCTGAAGGCCGAGGAATGGAAAAATGTGACCTATTACGAGGGGGCAGGCTGCCAGGAATGCAATGAAACCGGATTTCGCGGCCGCACGGCGATTGGCGAACTGCTGGCGCTCTCTGATAATATTCGCGAACTGATTCTGGCCAAGCGGCCGTCTTCGGAAATTCGCCGCGCCGCGCATGATGAAGGTATGCGCAGCCTCCGGGAATCGGCACTGGAAAAAGTCCAGGAAGGGCTGACGACTTTGCGGGAAGTCAACAAGGTTACGTTTGTGGAGTGAAATGAGTCTAGTAACTTGGAAAGAACGTATGGGACTGGGAGGCCACACGTACACGGGGCACTTCGTGGCGCCGGCCTTCGCGCTGGACCTGGAGCCGGGATTTGTGGCAGCAGCCCGCTTCAACACCTCCAAACGACGAGTTCAGAGCGTGGGAGTGCGCGGGATTCCGGCCGGGGCGCTGGAGCCCTCAGCCAACAGGCCGAACTTTGCCGACAATGAGGTGGTCCGCCAAGCCATCGCCGAAGTCACGGAAAGGGTCGGAAACGGAGGCGGCAGAGTAGGCCTGCTGATTCCCGACGTGGCCGTGCGCGTGGCCCTGCTGCAATTTGAAACCCTTCCCGACAATCAGCGCGAGGCGGAGACCCTGGTGCTCTGGAAGATGCGCGAATATCTGCCCTATGCCCCGGAAGAGGCTCGACTTAGCTTTCAAGTGGTGGGGAAGCAGCCGGGCGAGTTGGAGGTTCTGGGCGTGGCGGTGCGGGGTTCGGTGCTGGCCGAATACGAGGCGGCGGTGGAAGGCCTTAGCCGCGGTGGTCCGGCCCTGGTTCTGCCCGCAACCGTGGCGCTGTTGCCCCTGCTTCCTGAGGATGCTGGCGGGCAACTCTTGGTGCATCTCTGCCCCGGGGCATTGACCGCCGTGGTGATGGCGTCCAACCGCGTCCGCTATTGGAGAACGCGACCTCTGGAGGGCGACGCAGCGAGCAATGCCGAGGAAGTGGCACGCGAGGCCGCGCGCGTCCTGGCGACTTGCCACGATAATCTGGGCGTGGAAGTACAAAATGTCTGGTATTGTGCGCGTCCGCCACAGGAACCGGAGGTAAACCGAGCCTTAGCCAAGGCCCTTGGCCGCGAGCTTTGTCCGCTCCCGGCGAATTTCGCCCTCGCCAATGGACTGCCATCAGGGCAAAGAGAGGCCTTTGAGCACTTTGGTATACCTTTCGCTGGGTTGGTGGCGAACCTGAGTTAACGACGATGAAAATTACCCTCAACCTTTCCCCCCCCGCCAGCGCGCGTGACCGTTATGCGCTGGCATGGGCCATTCCGGCGACGATTCTCGGGCTGACAGTGCTCATCGTTCTGGGCCGCGCCTCGCTTCAGGAATATCGCGACTACCGGGCGATTCAAAGCCAACTCGAGGAAGTCCAGACGCGCACGGCGGAGCTGCAAAACCAGGAAGCGGCCATCCATCGCAAGCTGGAAGATCCGGTGTATCGCGATTTGCTTCATCGCGCGCAGTTTGTGAACAAACTCATTGAACAAAGGACGCTTTCCCTAACGGAAGTGAGCGCGCGTCTGGCAGGCCTCCTTCCCCAAGACGCTCACCTGACGGGCTTGGCGCTATCCTCCCCCAAGCAACCAGGTGATGATTACGGCGTACGGATGGGGATCACCGCCAGGAACGAGGATGCGGTCGAGACGTTTATCAATGACCTGGAAGATTCACCTGATTTCAAAGATGTGTCGATCCTTAACCAGGGATTCCAGGAAGAAAGCTCGCAACCCGAGCAGGTCAATATCGTTTGTACAGCGCGCTACCTGCCGGGAACGGATGTGAATGCGGAGAAACCCAGTGCGGAAGAGCCGAAGGCAAATAGTAAATAGAATCGTGGAAGCAACCGGCGTGGGGTTGGTGGTTTTGGACCTGCTGGTTTTCTTTGCCATCTACCGTCCACTGGGAAATGAAGTGGCCCTGGTAGAGCGTAGTCATGGGGCACTGCGGCAGACAATTCGAAATCAGCAAGTGCGCGTTGATCTATTGAAAAAGTATGAAGCGGCCCTGCCCCAGGCGGGGAAGGGGTTGGAGGATTTCACTACCAACCGGACGCCTTCACGGCGGGAAGCTTATTCTACTGCTGCCCACCTGATTCATAAGGTCGCGGATGCCTCGGGGGTCAAGGTTTCTTCCATGGGGTACCGACTTGACATAGGGCATAACGATCCTCTGGAGCGCTTGGAGCTTGACATTAATTTACAGGGGCCCTATGCGAGTTTACTGAAGTTTGCACACGCTTTGGAAACCGCCAATGATTTCATCCTGGTTCGTGAATTCAACTTTACACCGGGGGGAGATAACCAGGCACTGGGACTGCGGCTGGATGCAGACATGTACCTAACGCCATGAAACTAACGGCTGGAATCAAAACGTGGGGAGTCGTGGTGCTGGGGGTGGTGTGCCTGCTCCTCGTGGCAAATCTGGTGGCCCAGTATCGGGACATGCAACCGGGGCGGTCCCATGCCCATCCCGTAACGGCGACCGGGCCAACCACGCGGGCGGTAAAGGGTTCCTCCCATGCTGCCGATGACTTGCTGCAATACGACCCGGACGTCCACTTCGCGGACTTGAAGGCCCTTGATTCCCGTCCCCTCCCTGACGAGGACCGCAATCCCTTTGAGTTTGTGGGGGGCGCACCGGCCCCCATTCTCCAGCCGGGAGGCCCGGCTCCCAAGCCCGAACCCCCGCCACCTCCCCCATTGAAAGCAGTGGGTTACAACGAATTGCCGGGAGGGAAGAAGGAAGCCATGGTTACTTTCAACGATGACCTGGTGGTGGTTCACGAAGGCGACATCGTGGGGAGCAAGTTCAAAGTTGTGAAGATCAATCCCTCGATGGTTGTGGTTGAAGATGGCGACACGCACGAAAATATCGAATTGCCGTTTCCCCAGTAGTCAGCGCCGTGCCGGGTCTGATGGCATAGTATTGATTATTGTGATGATCGTGGCCACACTGCTGTTGATTGCATTGACGGCGGTGCTCCCCAGTGTCTATCAGGAAGGTCAACGGGATCGCGAAGAGGAGTTGATCTTTCGAGGAAGAGAGTACGGCAAAGCCGTGGCGCTATTCCACCGCCAGTTTGGCCGCTACCCCACGAATATAAAGGAGCTACTGGGAACCAATGGGAGGCGGTTCCTGCGCAAGGAGTATCGCGATCCCATGGACCCCAAGGGGAAGTGGCGATTCATTCACGTCAACGCGGGTGGAGTGCTGCTGGATTCCAAGAACCAGCCCCTAGGCACCAATTCCACCAACCCCGCCGGCTTAGGTCAAAATACCTCGACAGGTTCAATGTTTGGTGGCAATTCCTCGATGGGGAACTCGTCCTTTGGAAACTCCTCCATGGGGAACTCCAATTCTACGGGAGCGGAAGGGAGTTTTGGGGGCATGGGGATGAGCCCACCCGCGGGCGGTTCCAGCCAGACCGGACCCACTTCTTCCATGTTCGGGAACCCGAACGAAATTCAAGGCGCGTTCATCGCCGGGGTCGCTGCCACCAGCCATCACGAGTCCATCAAAATTTGGCAAAAGCACCACCATTACGATGAGTGGGAATTCTTAGGGATTGATATGGGCATTTTCGGAATCCAAGTGGGAATGCCCGGTGGTTCTTCCGGGCCGGCGGGCATGGGGCAGCAGTCCACACCACAGGGTTCAGGTTTTTCCCAGGGATCTTTTGGACCAACGAACTCTCCCTCGAACTTCGGCTCCCCCTCAAATTAGCATTAGCCTGATTAGCGTCGCCCTACCCGTTATCCAAAGAAAACAGTTCGGACTGGAGTGAAATTCTGCCGGCCCAAAAACACCTCAGCTCCATGTAATAAATGGAAAGATAAGAATGGGAGGATTTTGCACGGGAAACCGAAATGCGAGGAAGACAACTCCCCTTCGGGCGCCGGAGAATCGGCCCCGTGGACTTCGCCCGAAGCACTTTCGGGACGGCTAGGCGTGGGCTGCCACAGCACGTCGATTTGCTTCGACGGTTTTCGCTACCCGCCGGTGGTCCACCAGCATTGCCAGCAGGTCGTGCCGCTGCACTTTTTCGCAGAGGACGGTACACATGGAAATGGCGTTAAAGGGGCGAATGAATTCATGAAGGCGTCGTTGATAATCGCGGATCGTTGCCGCGTCGCTGCCATTCCCATAAACCCACGACCAGTCCGTGACCCAGCGCATTACTGTGGCGTGCCGATGCAGCGGACTGCGCTGAAAGGGCTCGCTGGGGCGGAATAATTCGGCCAGACAATTAGGAGCCGTCAGGAAGACCAACCGCCCGCTGTGCAATAGGGCATCCGTCTTGAGCCCTGTCTCACCAAAACCGTGCGCGATGTCTTTTAGACAGGTCGGCCCTGCCATGATGACCACTTGCTGGCCAATCTCTAGCCCGGCGATTGAAAACTGTAAAATTTCGGAAAGACTCTTTTCTTTCCGTACTACTAATCGGCACGGTTCACCCTGTCCCAACAGGCTACCGTGGATCCCCAAATCGAAACTCATATACCCATCTTTGACCTAATCAGGGCAGCATGTCAACAGCGCATCGAGTGTGAGCGCATTATTGTCGCTGATGTTTTCTTGCGCGGTTTCGCTAATTGTTCGCTAATGGTTTTCCGCAGTCGCTGCACATTGGCGCACTCCATCGGGGGCTGGTGTCATTTGGAATGGGAATCCCCTTCGGGATTCCGGTCATTCCCGCGAAGGCGGGAATCCAGTTCGTCGTCGTCGCATTTACAATGGCTTGCGGAGTGGATTCCCGCCTTCACGGGAATGACTGCACCTGGGAGCGCCCATGTCTCGCAAATGACGCCACTACCGCCATGCGGGTGAGTTTGCTGGATGGGCCGTTGACGAACTAAAACGTGAAGGTCGCCTGAAAATCAATGCGCCGATTCGCCGCCTGGGTTCCACCGCCCCCACCGGGCCCGCCGAAGAGTCCACCAATCGAATTCGACTGGCCAAACAGGGGCGAGCCAATCACTCCTTGCCGCGGCCCGAGGTTGACGTCATTGAAGAGATTCCGGGCGTTGGCGCTGAGCGTGAGGTTGAAGCGCCGATTGGCGCTTGATCCCGTGCCTCCAAAGAAGCCGCCGGGCCCGCCGCCTCCACTCAGCCCGCGAGGGCCGAGGCCGCCTCCCATGCCGCCTCCACCGCCGCCGCGGCCTCCCCCACCAGGAGGGCCTCCGGGACCGCCTCCACCAAAGCCACCCTGACTCGATCCCCGTCCCTGAATTGCTTTTCCGAAGCCGAAGGTCTTGGCCAGCCGAAGGTTGAAGGTGAATTGGCCGGGATTGTCATACTCATTGGGGGGAATGATGGATTGGGCGGTTGCCGGAAGAGTGTCGAAGTTTCCGAGTGAGGTACACACGATGTTGGCAGTAGGACAAGTGGCGCCTGCTGCGGCGATTGCCGGGCGGGCGTTGCCCAAGGCGCCTGTCCCGAACAGATCCTGGGCCACGGTGACGTTGAAAGGTGATCCGGATGATGCCACCACAAAGGGACTGAGACTGATTCGATGCGGCAGGTTCCAGTTACCTATGATCACCACACGGTTGCGGACGTCAAATCCCGCCCGCCCATAGTTTTGTTCGATGTCATACGGGTTCATGATCAAGCCGCCGCTGTTTCCGTTGGTGTCGGCGTTGGCGTAACCCAGCGTGTAAAATCCGCCCAGCGTAAGCTTGGTATTCAAGCGCATGCTGAAGTTGGCGATCAGTTGGTTTTGGTTGAACAGGCCGCCGGACTGGAAATCATAAATATTCCCCGCGGCGTTGCCCAGGGGCCGCGTTCCGAGCCCCGGCTCCCCCAGCGGAAAAGTACCGGGCAGAGGCGCGTTGATATCGTTGGTTAGAAGTTGGTGTACTCCATGGGAATTCAGATAAGTTAACGAAACCGTGGCACTTTTTGAAACCTGCTGCTCAATGCTTACCGCGGACTGAATGGTGTAAGGAGCCCGCAAGTGGGGATCAATTTGATACCGCGTGGGGGTTTCCGCATAGCCCGACAATTCGCTGATGCTCGGGATCGTCGGGAAAAAGGTGGGCGCCGGGACCAGGAACTCCTGCTGGGTCGTGCCGTTGAAACGCTCCGCTTCGAGCAGTTGGCTTTCCGCAAATCGGTCGTAGAAAATTCCAAAGCCCGCGCGCAGAACCGTTTTTGCCGCCGCGTTTTTGCTTCGATTCAGACCCCAGGCAAAACCCACCCGGGGCGCGAAGTCGGAATGATCGGAAATGCCGGTTTGCGATTCCCAGCGTAATCCCAGGCTCAGCGTCATGTTGCGATGAAGTTGCCAGTCATCCTGGGCGAACAGGCCAACATCCAGCAGATTGACGGTGGTGAGGGGCTCTCCGCCGACAAGCAGAAACTGGCTGGCCCCGCTGGTTTCGCAGATGGTTCCTTCACTATTTGCGCATGCCTGAAGATTCCGCTCGGCCGTTTGGTAAGCATTCAGGGAAGAGAATGTGAACGTCCCATTGAAATTCGCGTTGGTGCTGCTGGACTCCTGCACGTCGCGCAGGCGGCCTCCCACCACCAGGGTGTGTTTGCCGAGGAAGAAGGACGTGAGATTCTGCGCCTCATAGTGGTTTTGGAAATCGGTGGAAGTCCCGGACGCGTTGCCGCCGCCCAGGAACGCTCCCAGCACCGAAACCGTGGGGGCAAGCGTTTGAGGCGCTGCGGTGTCGGTATCGTGCAGGTATTGGAAACGGAATTGGTTCAGCGTCCTGGCGCTGAACACCTGCGTGTCACTCACCTGCAAGGTGTGTTCGTCGCTATGGGTGTTGAGGCCCTGGGATGCGAGATTCAACTGCCCGATTCCACTGTTGGTGAAATTGTTGTCGAAGAATTGATAGCGGATCGAGAGGACATTGTTGGTGCTCAGTTGATAGTCAACTCGCGGACTCAGATTGGTTAAAGTCCGCGGGCTGGCGACGGCCTGGCTGAGCGAAGTTTCGGCGAGCGTGATGGGGTCGAGAACAAACGCCGACACGACGGAGTCGTCGCCGATGTCACGGCGAAAAAATGTGAAAAAAAACGAGGCTTTCTTACCTAGTGGCCCTCCCACGTTGGCGTTGAAGAAATCCGTGTGATACCCCGGTTCCTGCACGGCAAAAGGGTTCCGCGTGTTGAGAGGCGAGGCATTGATATCGCCCATCAACTGGCCGTGGAACTTGCTGGCCCCCGGCCGCGTGGTGATTTCGATGCGCCCGTACCCCACCTTGTCATATTCCGCGGAGAAGGGATTCTGGTTGATGCGGATTTCCAGGATGTCGGCTTTGGGGGGCAGTTGCCCGGCGGTGAATCCATCCACGTAAATCTGGCCGCCATTGGGTCCCGCGGAGGGCCCTGCCAGGGCTTCCAGTTCCGATTGCAGTTCATCCGGGTCATCGGAAAGTGCATTCAGGTCCTCTCCTTTGATGATCAGGGCGCTGGCGTTTTCCGAGGGATTGATGCCTACCTTGGTAGACTCGTCCTTGACCTCCACCTTTTCCACTTCCTGCTCGATCTTGAGAGCGATGTCAACTTTCACCGTTTTGCCTGCGACTACCTGGATGGCCGGCTGCTCAAAATTCCCAAAGCCATTGGCACGGGCTCCCACCGTATAGACTCCGGGGACCAGGCCGATGATTTCGTACGATCCATCCGACTGGACCACGCCGGTTTTGATTTGCCCCGTGGAAGATATCGCGGCAACCTTGGCGCTTGGGATGCCCGCGCCCGAGGGGTCAGAAATCTGGCCGCGCACTCCGCCCGAGGGCGCTTGCGCCACCAGCCGTGCGGGGGAAAGCAAAGAAAGGAGCAGTAACCCTGCGAAGGGCGCGCGTGCTCCCAAGCTCCGGAACGTCATCCCGTCTCCTCAAATGGCGCCCCGGCTTGATGGTCCGGCGGCGCATAAAGCTTCGTGGCCTCTCCCGAAGCTTCTATCGTGGTGATAGCTTCAAGAGGGCTGAAGTGATTGGTGGTAAGCCTGGAGAATTGTGCCACTCCTGTGCGTTTCGCTAACCTCCACCGGCAATTGCCTTCCTTGAATCAGACGTAACGGTGCCCTGCCGGGTTTCACCAGTTTAGCAAAACTTGTGGGGCCAAGGGGCATCGACTTTCGGCGCGCGGATAGGCGCGACGATGGAAATAAGATACACTGGCGCGCATGAAACGCATACCTACTCTACCCTCTTTTTTCTTGTTGGTCATTGCCTCCTCCTTTTTCTCGCAATCTCTGGCAGCAGAATCGGTTTTACATCCGGTTGACCTCCGTTGCGAGTACCTCAAGAATCCTCTCGGCATCGACCGCACCAACCCCCGGCTCAGTTGGAAGTTGCAAGCTGCTCCCTCGGCCGGGCGCGGTCTGAAGCAGACGGCATTCCAGGTTCAGGTTGCCACCTCGGAACAAGCGCTGGGAGGCGGCAAGGCTGACCTGTGGGATTCCGGCAAAGCCGACTCCGACCGGAGCAACCTTGTTGCATACACCGGTAAGCCTCTGGAATCGCGCCAGCGGTGCTGGTGGAGGGTCCGAATCTGGGACCAGAATGGCACGCCCTCAGCGTGGAGCGAATCCGCTCTATGGAGCATGGGCTTGCTCCAGCCGGGCGATTGGGACGCGAAGTGGATTGGCTTGAACAGTGGAGATCAGACGCGGCCCGATGACCCGCACACGCGCCTTCCGGCCCGCATGTTGCGGCGGGAGTTTGATGCTCCCAAGCAGGTCCGGCGCGCCACGGTTTATGCGGCCGGTCTGGGCTTCTTTGACCTCTACTTGAACGGTGCCCGGGTAGGCGATCACATCATGGACCCTGCCCTCACCGAATACTCCAAGCTGATTCTCTACGTTACGTTTGACGTGACCCGCCAGCTCCAAGCGGGCAAGAACGCGCTGGGCGCGGTTCTGGGCAACGGAAGATTCTTCGCGCAACGGGCGGGCGACAAGACTCCGGTGAAATTCAAGAATTATGGCTATCCGAGGTTGTTGCTCCAGCTCGAAATTGAATACGCGGACGGCACGCATGAACGGGTGGTGAGCGACGGTGATTGGAAGGTCACGGCGGATGGCCCCACGCGCACCAACAACGAATACGACGGCGAGGAGTACGACGCGCGCAAGGAAATGCCGGGCTGGGACAAACCGGGATTCAACGACAGTCGCTGGCAAAAAGTGGACCTGATGGATTCGCCCGGCGGACGCCTGCACGCGCAAATGCTGGAACCGACCAAGAACACTCAGGTGCTCAAGGCCGTCTCCATTCATCGAACCAAGCCTGGAACCTATGTCGTGGACTTTGGGCAGAATTTCTACGGCCAGATTCGCCTGCGCGCCTCTGCCCCTGCCGGTACCGTGGTGAAGATGCGGGAAGCCTATAGTCTTAACCCCGATGGCTCACTGCGCACCCAGGACAATCGTAGCGCGCTGGCCACCGACATCTACACCTTCAAAGGCGTTGGCGTGGAAACCTGGAGTCCGCGATTTCGGGGGCAGGGATTCCGCCGCGTCGAAGTCACCGGCTTGCCCGGAAAGGTCACCGCCGATGAGTTTGCAGGCCTCGTGGTGGAGAACAACCTTGATTCGGTGGGTTCGTTCGAGTGCTCCATTCCGCTGGTGAACCACATTTATCGCAATGTGCGGTGGGGGCAGCGCATATTTCTGCGCAATGGCGTCCCCCTGGATCCTGACCGCGACGAACGCCAGCCCTGGGTGGGCGACCCGGCGAAGGACAGCGAAGGTGAAGCCTTCAACTTCAACGTGGCCGCGTTTTATGAGAAGTGGATTAACGATAACTTTCTGGATCAGATGCCCGACGGCCAACTGTCCGATGTTTCTCCGACCTACTGGGCGTTCTACCATAGCGACGACATTGCGTGGCCCAGCGTTGTGACCATCATCCCGGATTGGTTTTATTCGTTCTATGGCGACCGGCGCATTCTGGAAGTGAATTACAAGCCCATGAAAAAATGGGTGGAGTACTGCGCCCGCCAACTAAAACCGGACTACACCGTTGATAAAACGATATTCGCCGACTGGTGCGATACCGCGTCCATGGACGGGAAGGGAAATGACCATGGAGCTACCAGTACGGCCCTCATCGGCTCGGCCTATGGTTATCTGAATGTCGAACTTATGGCACGCGCGGCGCAGCGGCTGGGCAGGACGGAGGACGAAAAGCATTACACGGACCTCGCCGCCAGGATTCGAGACGGATTCAACAAGCGATTTTTCAATCCTCAAGCCGCCCAATATGAAAGCGCCACCCAAACCTCCTACGTGCTGCCGCTGGCGTTTGGACTGGTTCCTGATCAGGTTCGGCCCCGCGTTATCCAGAACCTGGTGGATGACATCATGGTCCAGCATCAGGGCTACAGCACGGTGGGTCTGTTGGGAATGCAGTGGCTGATGGAGGTGCTTACGGAAACGGGACACGCCGACGTGGCTTTGACCATCGCCACGCGCACGAAAAGGCCGAGTTGGGGTTACATGATCGCCCAGGGCGCCACCACCATCTGGGAGCGCTACGATATGAACACGCGCGACCCCGGCATGAATAGCGAGGCCCTGCTGATTCAGACCGGTGACGTGGTGACGTGGTTCTACCAAGGCTTGGCAGGCATCAATTACGACCCGGAGCAGCCGGGGTTCAAGAATATCGTGATGCATCCGCGCGTGGTCCCCGGACTGACCTTTGCCAAAGGCTCGCTTGATTCGCCCCAGGGCAAGATCAGCAGTAGTTGGCAAACCCGGGAAGGGAAGTTCTCTTGGAGCATTGTCGTGCCCCCCAACTCTACGGCCACTGTCTACGTGCCGGCGAAAGACTCTGAAACCGTGCGCGAAAAGGGCAAACTCGCGGCCCGCTCAGACGGGGTCAAGTTCCTGCGCGGGGAAAACGATTCGTCGGTTTACGAGGTCGGTTCAGGGAGCTACGAGTTCACGTGTCCACTCTCCCAACGATGAAGGGAAATGACGAACTTCATAAACTCGTAACCTTCCTGATGCTGGTAGCGGCAGAAAATAATATGGCAGCAGGTGGCGCGGACCTGTTTTGAAGGACCGCGGCTTTTCCTTTCCTCCAGCGTACGAGCCGCAACGTGCGAAAATATTCAGTACTTGCTTTCGGCGGTGGAAGTCATAAGGGCTGAGCAGAGCCGAAGGAAAGTTGGAGGGCGATGCCCTTCTGGCAGGTCCCGGCGCGCTCTTCCCGGCGTACCACCCGCGCCGGAACGGGAATTGCCATGCTGTCCGGGTGGTAGGGCAGGACGACCTCCACGTTTTCTCCCACCTCGTAACCCTGCTCGGTGGTGAAATAAATCCCCGTACGAGAGACATTCATCGTTTCGGAGATATCGAAAAGGTTCATGCCGTGCTTGGTGCGGATGATTTTGACCGCCAGCCGGATGGGCGCGCGCCCTTTTTGCCGGTGATCTGTCGCTGGTTTGGTGGCATCGCCCGAGCCCGGCGCCGGTGGTTTTTCAGGAGTATAAACCCAGCCCGTGGTGGCTTTGCAAGTTTCGCAATGGCGGGCGATGGTGAAGCCCTCACCAAGAGATTCGGTCAATGCCTCGGGGACGGACATGGAAACTCTTTGATAGCACCGCTGGCATTCCAACAGAGCAGAAGGTGCGGCCTCCCCCGTGTTCAGGCCCTCGGGGATTAAATCCGACTCCCAAATCTCGCCTTCCGCGTCGAGCAGTTCAAGGCCGACGGCATACAAGCCCTGTACCGGGCGAGTGTTAATCCATGCTACCCGATAGATGCCGCCAATATGGGTTCGCATGTTCGTTACGTGCAGATCGATGTCGAGGTCAACCCGTATGCGAAGGCGAATTACGATGAATTCTTTTGTCACCCGGATGGTCGAGGTATCCTCGTCGAAATAAAGCGGCTCATGCGAGAGGCCGCGGACACGAACGGCGATTCTGACCTCGGGCGTTCCGGCAATAATGTAGCTCTGTTCCATAATCCTCCGCTTGCAAGGGGCCTGGGGAAAAAATCGCCTCATTCAAGAGCAAAGATCCAGGGTTTGGGGCATCCCTGTTTCGGGAACGAATTGTAGCACTGCCTTGGGGGAAGCGAGATGTGAAAAGATGGGCGCCATGGTTGTCCCGGCGCCGGCGCCCCCCTCTGGAGAAGAGTCCATCCGGACGGAAGGGTACTGTCCCAATTTGAACTTAGCGCCGCCGGCTCTATGTCGGCTGGAAGCCGGCGCTACGGAAGGCGTCGCGACGACTTTTTCATCAGCCGGCTGAAAGATGTACAATCCCCCTACTCGATGTAAACCCCACAGGTGACAAGACTCCTTCTTGGGGATGGAGGCCCTCCGATGCTGAGCATTGACGTGATTGCAAAAGGTCTTTCCGGCCGCTGCCTGGTGCGAACCCTTGCTTGTCTGGGCATAATCCTGATGGCTGGCGGAGTGGTTTGCCTGGGCGCCGGTGATGATCCGCCGGCAGCCGCGGCAGCCGCAGGGATATTGGAAGCGACCCAACACTCAGGGAGCATGATCGGTCTCCAATATGAAACCTTTTTTACGCCCCACAACGGCGGCAGCTACGAAACGGCAGAGGCCATACCGATTTTGGGCAAGTACAGTTCCTATGACGTCAGTGTGATTCGCAAGCACGAGGAATGGTTCGAGGACCTGGGCATCGACTGGCTGTTGATCGACTGGAGCAACATGCTTTGGTCGCACCCGGAATGGGAAAAACACGCGGGCAGCACCGGGGAGATCGAAGCGAGCACCGCCCTGCTCTTCCAGACTTACCGCCAATTGGAAAGGGAAGGGAAGCATCCACCCAAGCTGGTCATCATGCTGGGTCTCCAGAACGGCAAGCTGGTCCCGAACGGCGTCCAAAGGCTGAATGACATCATCGCCTGGACGAAAGCGAATTTTCTCGACAATCCCGAATACAAGAACCTGTGGCTTTACTATTACGGCAAACCGCTAATGACGATCCTCTATCACGTGAGGCTCGCCTGCCCGGAAATCAAGGCGGGGACCAGCGGCATCGCGGCGCCGGATTGGACCGTGCGCTTCATGGGGTCACAGCTCCAGGACACGCATGTGGAAAATTGCGGCCTCTGGTCGTGGATGGACGGCACCATTCGGCAGGCGGTGACTCGCAGCGAGGGAAACCTTGAAGAGACCGTGGTGACGCCTTCGTGTTTCCCCATGCCGGGCGGCTGGCTTGACCCGCGAGCTATCGGCCGCGACCACGGCGCACCCTATCTGGAGAGCTGGGAAGTCGCCTTTGAGACTCACCCCAAGTTTATTCAAATCCACCAGTGGAACGAATTTGTTGGGCAAGCTGAAGGGAAGGGCTTCGGTCCCGCCCATGACATCTATGGGGACGAGTACAGCCTGGAGTTCAGCGACGACCTTGAGCCCACGAAAATGGACCAGTGCGCTTATCGGGGCTGCGGCGGCTGGGGTTATTACTATATGAACCTCACCCAAGCGATCCTTTCCCTATATCGGGGAGCAACGCCGGATATCACCGTACTGGCCTTGTCGGCGCCATTTCAGCCCGTGGTTAAACAGCAGGAGCTTCCTTTGGAATGGAGAACGCTGGGCAAAAACCCAGAATCATATACCCTGGAGTTGGACGGACATGTGGTTGCCGACGACCTGGTAGGAAACAATTATACGCTGTCACTCTCCGCAATTTCGCCCGGGAAGCACCACGTAACCCTGACCGCGCGGGGTGTGCACACTTACTTTGATCTGTCCCCTGCCAAACTCACCACGCGATCCCGCCAACGGCTACCGGTGACTTCGGAAATTGACTTCACCTATTCCCCCGGCGCGGGGCAGAGATGATTGTTGTGGTTTTGCTCCAGTACAAACGGCGGTTCGCGAACCGCCCCTGCGCTCCATTCTGAAATCCACGATCCCTCGCTACTTTTTCCTGCTCTCACGACCGTTTTTGGACAATTCACCACCCTCGCGAAAGATTCTTTCCGACCGGCAGGAAAACGGACTTGCCTCTTGACAAAAGGCGGGGACCGATCGGCTGCGAAAAAACTCCTTAGGATTGTCATTCTGAGGAGCCAGCAAGCGACGAAGAATCTCGCATTGCCTTGAAAACGCTCAGGGCAAGATCCTTCGCTGCTGCTCAGGATGACAGTTTGGGAGGTTTTTCCGCAGCCTTTGAAACCCCGCCCTTCCAAAACATGTGGTGAGAAGTCCGGGTTAGCAATGTCGTTTTTCGGAAGTCCGCTGTACTTCCATTTTGCTCGAAGGTGGGTGGGGAGATTGCAACCGCTGGCGAGTGCGGTGATATACTGCCCCCGTTCTGCTGGGAAGGGATCGGCATCGGGGCAAGTCGGCCGAATATGATCCTTGTGGCAACCGGTTCCAAGTCGGCAGTTTCGAAGGCCATCACGCTTCACTCGTGACGAATCCATGAGGAACATTCACCCATGAAAGCCATTCAATTTGATCAACCCGGTAAGTTAAGTTTGGTGGAAATCGCCACTCCTGAGCCCGCGGCGGGTTGGGCGCGGATTCGCATTCAGGCGGCAGCGATTTGCATGACGGATGTGGAAGTGCTGCGGGGCCGGCACCCCGTGGATTTCCCACTCATCCCTGGACACGAATTCTGCGGGGTGGTGGACCAGGTGGGCTCGCCCGCCGACGAAGCATGGCTGGGGCGGAAGGTGGTTGCTGACAACGAGATTTGCTGCCTGAAGTGCGGGTATTGCCGGCGCGGAGAATGGCGGGCCTGTGCAGAATTCCGGCATATCGGATTCGGCCCGCCCGGAGGTTACGCCGAGTACGTTGTGGCGCCCGTTTACAATTTGCATCCGCTCGCGGACACGGTTTCGTTTGCGCAAGGGTCGATTCTGGAACCACTGGGTGTGGGCATCGCCGTGGCCTCCATTGCGGGCGCCCGCCTGGGCGCGACGGCAGCGATTCTCGGCCTGGGGCCGATCGGATTGAATTGTCTGGCGGTCCTGAAAGCCTCAGGAGCGCGGCGAATCCTGTGCTTGGACAAGCAACCCAAGCGCCTGGCGTTGGCCAAATCATGGGGAGCGAGGGAGGCGACGAATGATCCCGAGCATCTCAGGGCACTGAGCAAGGAACTACATCCGGGAGGCACGGACATCGTCGTTGAGGCCAGCGGGCACCATCCTTTGATTCCGCTGGGGATCAGCCTCACACGTTTCGGCGGCAATGTGGTTCTGGCGGGTTTTTGCAAGCATGAGGCGCTGACAATAGATCCGGATGTGGTGCAGGGAACAAACCGTCGCGTGCTGGGCGCGGGAAATAATGCCGGATTTATAGAACCTGCGGCGCTGGCAGTAGGCGATAGTGTGCTCAGGACGGAAGGAATGATCACCCACCGCTTTAAGCTGGAGGATTACCGCCAGGCCTTCTCCGACGACCAGTTGGCGGCAAGCGATTTCATCAAGGGAGTCTTCGTGTTTTGAGAGGCAATGGCGGAGGAGTGGCCACGTCGTAAGTCGAATCCCGCTCCCCTGCAACCGGGCAGTGCGGCGTGATCATTGTCAAAACTTGGATGTTAAAGCACGCTACGGAGGGTGCGGCCATGAAGCGATTACTCCTTACCCTGATGGTGATGGGATGTACTTACGCGCTTATCGCCCAAACCGAGCCGCCAAAGGAAGAGTCTCCCTTTGCATCGGCGGAAGCTCAATCTGTAACTGACGTCATCATTCCATATCTCAGCATCGCCAGCGGGACCGTGGTCCTGGACGCCGTTATTGATGAGACGGGGAAAGTCCAGAAGGTCGAGGTGCGAAGGGATATTGTCTCGATTACCGAGCCGGCGGTGAACGCGGTAAAGGAGTGGCAATTTTCCCCGGCAACATTCGAGGGAAAAGCTATTGCTTCCAGAGTGCCTGTGGCGGTTAATGTTCGTCCGCGGCTTTACTATGTTGATCAGGTGCCTCTTCCTGCGCTGATACCCCAAACGGACGCTGCAATCCAGGCAGAATTCCAGTCGGCGGACGTGATTCGTGCGGTGTTCCCGTACCATCCTGTGAATAACGATTCAGATGCCGTAACCGTTGTGCTGGAGGTCGCCCTTAACTCGGCGGGAAAGGTGGAAAAGGTGAAGGTACTTTCCGATGTCCCCCCTGCCACTGCTGAGGCGGTGGCCGTGGTGGGGGACTGGCGATTCATGCCCGCCACTTTGAACGGCCATGCCGTCCCCTCCAAGATTATTCTTGTGTTTGTATTTAGAGCTCCATTCTCTTCGTATCCCTGATGGCGATAAGTGCCATGGAAGGATCATTTCCACGCCAACTCTTCAGGGCGTGCCTGCGGTCGGCACAAAGTGCCGGTTGGGGCGAGGCCGATAACCGCTGCGCGCACGGACGCGGTAGTCCTTGAAGGACTGGCCCGCCAGTTTTACGTCGATCTTCCTCCAGCCGTAATTGGGATTTGGCTGCGGGTAATAAGTGAGCGTGTAGAGATGGGCAAGGTCATCGCCAATGGAAGCGAAAGCTCTCTCCTGGTCTTGCCAGTCTTTGGCAAAGTAG
>PLWR01000136.1 GCA_003165615.1 Acidobacteriota bacterium
CCTGGGCAAGACTTTTGCGGAAATCTCTCCGGAAGGAAAATTCGCCGTCTCTCACCGCGGCGCGGCATTTCGCAAGCTGTTGGATTACCTCTGCCGCCGTGAACAATAAACGTTCGGCAAGCAGACATGTGGAAGCGTGCATGGAATAAGGAGAGCCCATGGTAAATCGGCGTGAGTTTCTGGCGGCGGCGGTGGCAACTTCCCACGTGACGAAGATGGCGGAATCAGTGGAAGCGCATGGAGGCGCGCCGTTAGCGGCCCAGAATGGTCTCAGCGGCGGTTCAGCCACCCTCTCCGCGCAGCCCATCGCCTTGCCACCTGGCAGTGTGCGGGTAGGCGGTGAGATGGGCCGGCGCATCGACGTAACCGTGGACCACAACCTCCTGGCCCTTGATGTGGACAAGGACTTCCTGCAGCCCCTCCGGGAGCGCAATTGGGCGGAGGGCTACGTGGGATTGGGAAAATTCATCGATGCTTCTGTCCGCCTCAGTCTCTATACCCGGGACGAACGCGTTTTGAATTTCAAGCGGCGCCTTGTCGCCGAGGTATTGAAGACCCAGGAGAAAGATGGGTACATCGGTTATCTCCAGCCGGACAAGCGGGTATGGGCGCACTGGGATTTCCAGGAAATCATTTACATCTTTTATGGCCTCACCATGGACCATCGATTTTATGGCGGGACCTCTTCCCTGGAGGGGGCCAAGAGACTTGCCGACTACCTGATCGCACGCTGGAACGCTGCTCCGGAGAAAATCTTTGGGAAGAATAACATCTCTATGCAGATGCCACTGGCGGGGCTCGACAATGCCCTGCTGGCCCTTCACGAGGAGACCCAGGACGCGAAGTACATCGACTTCCTGCGTGATGTTCGCAAGGTTGCAGGGTGGGACAATCGCATCGTCCTCGGCCGCTGGGGCAAGGTCGAGGGCCACGCTTACACCTACCTCGCGCAAAGCATCGGCATGATGCGACTGGACCGTCTGGAACCGGACCCGAAACTGCTGGGGCCCTCGAACAACCTATTGGATTTTGTGCGGAACCGCAACGGCATGGCGATTACCGGCGCCTGCGGCGATATGGAATGCTGGCACGATACGCAAGAGGGCACAATCAATCTGGGGGAAACCTGCGCCTCCGTTTATGCAATTTTCTGGCTCGACGAGTTGATGCGCCGCGAAGGCATTGCACTGTACGGGGACCTGATGGAACGCTTAATCTTCAACACCCTGTTTGGAGCCCAGTCGGGCGAGGGCCGCCGCCTCCGCTACTTCACTGCCTTGGATGGTCCCCGGCACTACTTCCCCAAGGACACTTACTGCTGCCCGAACAATTTCCGCCGCGGCATCGCCACGCTTCCTGACCATATCTATTACCGGGTTGAGAACGGGTTGGCCGTAAACCTCTACACGGAATCGAACACCGAAGTGGCGCTGGAAGGCGGCATCGCCGTCAAGCTGCGGCAGGAGACCAATTACCCAAGTGGTGGCCAAGTGACCGTACACGTCGATCCATCACGCGCCGCGCATTTCCCGCTCTCATTGCGCATCCCGGCGTGGTGCGGAAATCCCCGCGTCGCTGTCAACGGGCAAGCGAGCGAATCCCTGCCCATGCCCGGGCACTTCCTTGTCCTCCCGCGCGAGTGGAAACCAGGAGACCAAGTGCAGTTAGACTTGCCGATGGCCCCGCGCTGGGTCAAGGGAAGGCAATCGCAATTGGGCCGCGTCGCTTTGATGCAGGGGCCACAACTGTTCTGCCTTAACCGCGCCCGCCACCCGGAGTTGAAGGAGATTGACCTGCGTCTTTTGGTGATCGACCCGCAATCGTTACAAGGTCCTGTCGCTGATAATTCCGTGAGGCCCGGCGGGTTGGCATTTCGGGTTAAAGCCTGGAAGCCAGGAGGTTGGTATCCTCTGGAACAATTCGCGTACACGCTGACGCTGACGGAGTTCCCCGACCCGGACGGTGAGGCGACGTTTTTCAAGGTGCCGAATCCGGGGGACAGTCGCTTCGTCGCTGACGAACTGCTGTCGCCCGCAGAGGTGTAGCGCGACCTGTTTTGCCACAGCGATCAACGGAGGTTCGCGAGGATGCCCTTATTGGTTTCGTATCTGCACTTCATGACGTTACTAAGGCAGGTATACTCGCGACTATCGTTCTGCATCTGCTCCTGGAACATAAGATACTGTAAGTTGAAACTCATCTGGGTTTCCTGCATTTGCTGTGTTGCCGACATCAAGGACTCCGCACTGGTTCCACCCGCAGGACACACTGACTGCCCTACCGATGAGTCGAGAAGCGCGCACAGACAGTAAAAGGCTAATGCCCTACATTCTTCTGACCTCAAAGCGGGCGCCGCACAAGCGAGAGCTCTGGTAAAGCAGGTCAGGTAGTCTCCCCCGATGACCTTTGGCCCCTTCAACTTATTCAATCTCAGCGCGAGCCGGTCAAGGTCAGATCGCGCCGACGGCGAAAGCTCTCTCCGGAATTTTTCAAAGCCAAATTTGAGCGCTGGCGGCAACATAGGCGTGACTCCCTTAAATCATTCCGTTCTTGAGGTCCAAAAGGATACAGAGCAGTGTACATCCAACCGCCTCCGAGGGAGCCCTTTTCTCTCAATTTCTTATCCCGACCGACTCCGGCGCTCCCTACTGAGCGCTGCGAAATTGANNTATCCGTCACTGTATTATGCAGCGCTCCCTAATGGTCCTCCACCCTTCGTCCGTCTTTCCCCGGGCGGCAACAACGGCCTGCCCCAAACTTATGCCGCCGTCGCCGCAGGGAACCTCGGCGTGAGTGAAGACCTGGAAGCCCTGCGCCTCCAAGCGCTTTTGCAGGTGTTCCGAGAGAAAACAGTTTTGGAACGATCCGCCACTGAGGCAAATCCGATTGAGCCCGCTTCGCCCGCGCACCAGTTCCGCCACTCGCGCCAGGACATCCACAAAACCCAGATGGAATCGGTAGCTGACGACGCCGGTGGGGATACCCTCGCGAAGGTCATGGGCAAGCGCCTGCAAAGTGGGGCGAGTGTCGATAATCCATCCGTCCCGATCTTCTCGAATCGCAAAAGGGTAACCATCGTCTTCACCCGCTCCTCCGGTGAAGAGGGCCGAACACCGTTCAGCCCTACTCCCCTCGATGGCTGCTTCCAATTCGATGGCCGCCTGAGCTTCATAGTTGATGTGTTCGCGAATTCCCGCCATGGCCGCGACGGCGTCAAATAACCTGCCGGCGCTGGAAGTCATGGGGGAATTGAATCCGCGCTCCATCAGGCGCAGAAGAGTCTCGGTCCGCCGCCGGTCCAGACTGCGCGTAAAGGGAATATCGAATTCCCAGAAATCCCGTCCAAAATAGTGAAACAAGTAGGCGAGCGCCATCCGCCAGGGCTCCGCAATGGCCGCAGACCCGCCCGGCATGGGGATGTAGTCCAGGTGGGCAAGGCGCTGGAACCCATGATAATCCGCCACCAGCACTTCCCCACCCCAGATTTTTCCGTCCAGCCCGTAGCCCGTGCCGTCAAGCGCCAGACCGATGACAGGTCCGTCAAGATGATTCTCCGCCATGCAGCTTGCGATGTGGGCGTGGTGATGTTGAACCCCCACAAGGTCCATGCCCTGCTGAGCCAGCGCCCAGCGCGTGGAAAAATAATCGGGATGAAGGTCATAGGCCAGGATCTGCGGCTCAACCTCCAGAATGCGCTTGAGCCCCGCGACGGTTGATTCAAAGAATTTGTAGCTTTCGAGGTTTTCAAGATCACCGATGTGCTGACTGAGAAAAGCCTCGCGGCCGCGGGTGAGACAGATGGTGTTCTTGAGTTCACCGCCCACCGCCAGCACCGGCGGCAACTTTTCCTTCAAGAAGATGGGCGCAGGTACATAGCCGCGCGACCGGCGCACCTGCCGCGCCCGTCCGCCCGCGATGCGCATCACGGAATCATCGGCACGTAAAAGGATTTCGCGATTGTGTACGAGAAAGTAATCCGCGAGGCCGCGCAATCGCTCCACCGCTTCCGCATTGTCGATGGCAATGGGTTCCTCCGAAATATTTCCGCTCGTCATCACCAGTGCCGAAAAGCGTTTTTCGGAAAAGAGCAAATGATGTAATGGTGTGTAGGGCAGGAAGACTCCCAGATCGCGGTTGAACGGGGCAACGGAGGGAGCAAGGCGCTCCGGGTGGTTTTTCTTTAGGAGGACAATGGGATGCGCGGGGCTTTGCAGCAGCTTCCGGGAAGCGTCATCCAACCGGCAGAATTCTTCCAGGCCGGCAAGAGTTGGGGCCATGATCGCAAAGGGCTTCTCCACGCGCCGCTTTCTCTCGCGCAGACGGGCGACGGCAGCCTCATGCATGGCATCCACGGCCAGGTGAAATCCACCCAGACCTTTGACCGCGACGATTTCGCCGGCGGCGAGGAGTTCGACCGCTTTCGCAATCGGATCGCTGTTTTCGAGCCGCCGTCCTTCAGCGTCCCACAGTTCAACGTGCGGACCACAAATCCAGCAGGCATTCGGTTGGGCGTGGAAGCGGCGATTGCGCGGGTCGTCGTATTCGCGCTGGCATTCGGGGCACATGGGAAATGCTGCCATCGAGGTCTTGGCGCGGTCGTAGGGGATGTCGCGCACGATGGTGTAACGCGGCCCGCAGTTGGTGCAATTGATGAAGGGGTAGCGAAATCGACGATCGGCGGGATTGCGCAACTCCGCAAGGCAATCATCGCAAATGGCAACATCGGGTGCGATCAAGACCCGGCGCTCATTGCCGGCGCGGCTCGGCAGGATGCGGAAATCTACATCGTGGTCCGACGGCCGATCCGAAACCTCCATGTTGGTAATGCGCGCGAGGGGGGGGACTTCTTTCGGCAGCCTGGCAAGAAAAGCCTCCACAGCTTCTGGGGCGCCTTCCACTTCAATCGAAACGCCTGCCTCCGTGTTGGTAATAAAACCCGTCAGGTTGTTTTCGTTGGCCAGCCGATAGATGAAAGGGCGGAACCCCACCCCCTGCACGATCCCCGCAATTTCAATGGCTTTGCGCATATCCATGAGGCCACGGATTAGCACGGATCAACACGGATCAAAAAAACAGTCGAACCAAAAACCAGAGACTGAATAAGACCTCGACGAGCCTCGTTTCTGTCCTCAATTTTGGCTTTTCTCTTCATCCGTGTTCATCCGTATAATCCGTGGCCCGGGTTTACCGCTCGCTCTTGCGTTCGTTGTCAAAAATGAACCGTTTGAACCCGGGTTTGGGGCCAAAGTTCATCAAGAGGCCTATTTCTACCTTTGTGGCTCTAAGATAGTTCATAAGCTGAGCCTCAAAGGCGCTCTCGATTGCGCGCGCCGCCTTGAGCTCGACGATAACTTGATTGTTCACCAGAAGGTCGGCGCGGAAATCGCCAACCATTTGTCCGCGAAAGTGCACTGTAATCGGTGCCTGCCGAACTACCTGGAGCCCCGCTTCGCAGAGGGCAATCGCCATGGACTGCTCGTACACAGATTCAAGGAAACCGTGCCCCAGCTCGTTGTAAACCTCGTAGAAGGCACCTATGATTTTTTCCGTTATCTCTTGATGTTTCATTTTTCGTGATCCGTGTTCATCTGTGTAAATCCGTGGCTTGTTCGCGTTTTTCGAGCCACTCGATCCACTGGTCCAGACCCTGGCCGGTGGTGCAGGAAACTTCCAGGATCTCCATGCCAGGATGAATCTGCCGCGCATACTCGCGCGCCCGTGTCATGTCAAAGGAGACGTAGGGGAGCAGGTCAATCTTGTTCAGGATGAGCAGTTGCGACTTGGCGAAAATGGATGGGTATTTTAGCGGCTTGTCTTCGCCTTCCGTAACACTCAGCATCATAATCTTTGCCGCCTCGCCAAGGTCGTAGCTGGAAGGGCACACCAGGTTCCCAACGTTTTCGATAATCAGCAGGTCAAGATTCTGCAAGGGCCAATCTGCCAGCGCGCGTTCCACGCGGAGAGCATCCAGATGGCATGTGCCTCCGGTGGTGATTTGTTTGGCGGGAAATCCAAAACGCGCCAAGCGCCGGGCGTCGTTATCCGTCTGAATATCACCGGTCAGCACCGCGACGCGTGTGTCTTGGGGGAATCGTTCCAGCGTTCGCTCCAGCAGGGAGGTCTTTCCCGATCCCGGCGAGCTGATCAGATTCACGCACAGGATTCCGTGCTCGGTAAAGCTTTCCCGCAATCGTGCGGCGATACGGTCGTTCTCACTCAGAACCTTCTTCTCCAACGGAATACGATCCATCAATCCTCCCAAGTACAGTGATGAGTGACAAGCCACGAGTGACAAGCCAGCAAGGACCGAAATTCGAAACTCGGCGCCCGGACAACGGTTTTCGAGTATCCAGCTTTAAGTTTCGATTTTCGACTCGCAGGCAGAGCGACGAATTTCGAGTTTCCAGTTTCCAGTTTCTGATTTCGATTTTCGTCTTTCGATTGCTTGTCGCTCGACACTATTCTTCAATCTCCAAATATGCCATGTCCAATTCATCGCCGCCGGCGAGTTGCGTTTCGGCGCGTCCGCAGCGGGGGCATGCCAGATTGTCCTCCGCCACCTCAAAGGTAAAGTCGCAGGCGGGACATCGCTGGCGGCGGGGAACGGGCTCGATCTCGAGCGCCAACGGTTCAAGGGTAGTCCCCTGCACCAGAGCGCTGAAACCAAAACTTAGCGCCTCCGGTTCCACGCCGGACAAGGCTCCGATGCGCACGCACACCTTGGTCACGTGGACGCCCGGGTGTTTTTCCGCCTCGTTGCGCACGGCATCGAGAATGGCACTGGCGATTCCAAGCTCATGCATGGGTCAAGCCTTCAATTTCACTCGCTCTATCATTGCTGGAAAAGAAATTCACACAGAGGACACGGAGTTGGCTCACGGAGGACACAGAGAGAACTGCTCCGTGTTCTCTGTGGGTGGTTTTCTCTCCGTGAACTCTGTGTGAAACGCTCTTGTCCTCCGAATGACTCGAAATACTCTGGTCACACGATCAACAGATTCTCGGAAGCTGGTCCCCCGAAAGCATGTCGACGATACGAGTGGTTCCCAGCGATGTCCGCATCATCACCAGGCCTGAGTTCGCTTGGGTTACCCGCCCGATGATCCTCGCCTGCTTTCCCAAGGGATGCGCGCGCATCGCAGCCAGGATTCGTTCTGCCTGAGCCGGGTCCACAATGGCCACCAGCTTCCCTTCGTTCGCCACGTAGAGGGGATCGAGCCCCAGTAGTTCGCACGCACCCCGCACGGCTTCCTGAACAGGAATCGTAGATTCCTCCAGCTCCATGCCCACGCGCGATTGTGCGGCAATTTCGTTCAGCGCGCTGGACAAGCCGCCGCGCGTAGGATCCCTCATGCAGCGAATGGCGGGGCTTGCTTCCAACATGGCCGCTACCAGCGTGTGCAGCGCCGCGCAATCACTCACAATGGGGCTCTCAAACTCCAAGCCTTCGCGCTGGGAAAGAATGGTGATGCCGTGGTCCCCAATCGACCCGCTGAGAATGATGGAGTCGCCCGGACGAGCCTGGTCAGCAGACAGATTGATGCCGGGAGGCACGCGGCCAATTCCCGAGGTATTGATGAAGAGCCCGTCACCTTTGCCTTTTTCCACCACCTTGGTGTCGCCCGTGACCACCGCCACTCCCGCTTCCTGTGCCGCTCGGCCGAGGGATGCCACGATCCGCTGGAGCGTCTCAATCGGCAGGCCCTCCTCCAGGATAAACGCCGCGCTGAGGAACATCGGTTCGGCCCCGCCCATCGCCAAGTCGTTGATCGTCCCGTTGACGGCGAGCGAGCCGATATCTCCTCCCGGGAAGAACAGAGGCTTGACCACGAACGAATCGGTGGTGAAAGCCAAACGCACTCCATCCACACTCACCAGGGCCTGATCGTTCAAGCTGTTTAGAGTTGCATTCTGAAAAGCCGGCAGGAACACTTTTTGCAATAGCTCCGCGCTCAGGCGGCCACCACTACCGTGCCCGAGCAGAACTTTGTCTTGCGCAGGCAGAGGAACCGGGCAAGCGAGGTTTTCCAAGTTAGAGTTGTTACTCATAGATCAGATTCCGAAACCAGGAGTGCAGTGACAGGCAACCGAAAGACGAAAATCGAAACTTGAAATTCGAAACTCGCCGCGATTTTCGAGTTTCGAGTTTCGAATTTCGGTCCTCGCTCACTCGTCACTGCCTTTTCGACCCTCGATATTGATAATACGCCGCGCAAGCGCCTTCCGACGAAACCATGGGTGCGCCGAGCGGATTGGCGGGCATGCAGCGCTCGCCAAACGCGGGGCAATCGTGCGGCTTCTTCAAGCCTTGCAGCACCAAGGCGCTGATGCACTCGGCGGGCTCATCCGTTTCCTGCGCGGCGACGTCAAAGACCTTTTCCGCGTCGAAGGCTGCGAACTCCTCCCGCAACCTCAAACCACTGCGAGGGATCACCCCGATGCCTCGCCACTTGCGATCGCACACCTCGAAGACTTTGGTCATAATCCGCTGCGCCGGGCGGTTCCCTTCCCGCGCCACGGAACGGGCGTATTGGTTTTCGACCTCGGCGCGGCCCTCCTCCAATTGCGCCACCAACATGGAAATCGCTTCCAGCAAATCCACGGGCTCGAATCCGCCCACCACAATGGGAACATGGAAATCACGGCAAAGGTCCACGTACTCTTCCACGCCCATCACCGTGCAGACGTGTCCGGGGGCGATAAATCCCTGCACGCGGTGCTGGGGAGATTCCAGCAACATGCGGAGGGCGGGTGGCACCATAACCTGCGACGTCAGCATGGAGAAGTTCTTCAAACCCTCGCGAGCCGCCTGCCAGACCGTCATGGCATTGGCGGGCGCCGTGGTCTCAAAACCGATGCCCAGGAAAACCACCTGGCGCGCGGGATTGGCGCGCGCAATTTTCAGCGCTTCCATGGGTGAGTACGCCACGCGCACATCGCCGCCATTGGCCTTTACATGGAAGAGGTCAGTGTGCGAGCCGGGCACACGCAGCATGTCGCCGTAAGAAACCAGGGTGACGTTGGGCAGCGAGGCAATTGCCAGCGCCTTGTCAATCACCTCCAGCGGGGTTACGCAAACCGGACATCCAGGGCCGTGCACCAACTCAACCTGGGAAGGAAGAACTTCATCAATGCCATAACGCATCAACGTGTGCGTCTGCCCACCGCAGATCTCCATCAGCACCCAGTGACGGGTGACGCGCTTCGCAATCTCGGCGATCAGAGGGCGCGCCAGGCTGGCATCACGATACTCGTCAATGTACTTCATAGAAAAAAGTCCGAAGTCCGAGGTCCGAAGTCCGAAGTCCGAAGTCGATGCGCAACGCGGTGAGCGCAACTAAACTCTCTGTGATCTCTGTGTGAAATCTTTTCCTGCCACAGAGGACACAGAGAAAGATGGTCCGAAGTCCGCGACCCGAAGTCCAAAGACGAAATTCAAAACTCGCTGCGAATTTCGCGTTTTGAGTTTCCAGTTTCCAGTTTCCAGTTTCGAGTATCGCCCTTCGGTCAAGGGACCTCGGACTTCGGACCCCGGACTTCGGACTCTTCCTTCGACTCCGGACTTCGGACCTCGGACTCTTCCAGCGCTCCCATCTCTTTGAGCAACTCGAGCGTGCGGGCGGCCTCTTCCGCATCCAGCCGGCTCAGAGCGAACCCGACGTGGACGATCACATAGTCGCCCACCTCCACCTCCGGGACAAAGTCCAACTGCACCTCGCGCGTGATGCCGCCAAAATCCACGCGACCCATCAATGCCCCATCGCGGTCTTCTTTACTGAGGACTTTCCCCGGAATCGCCAAACACATGGTCGCTCATTTCTGGGTAGAGGAATGAAAGGATGGAAAATTTTCCGGGGACGTTAGATGACCACAAGCCGTTTCGAACCCCAACGGGCAGTTACGGTCGCAATGGCCCGCCTTAAACCGTCCCCGGAATCTTGGGCGTGGGGGGCGTCGGCAGCCTCCCAATTGTGCGCTATCTCCGCCACCAGGTCGGCAACCAACCCCACCGCCGACTTCACCGCGTCGTGCATCTCGCCACCTAAGGTCAAACAGTCCGCCGCCTCTACCGCCAGAATAATGACATCTTTCGGGACATTAAGTAGCAATTCCTTGGCCAACTGGAGGGTCTCCAGCAGTCCGACGTAGTGAGGTGAGGGGCCATAGACCGACTTCATGTCCGAACTTCGCAGTACGTAAAGGGTTCCGGGGGATACATTGCCGGTCTGAATACTATCCACGACCACCAGAAGGTGAATTTCTGCCAAATAGTCGATGAGATGGAAGCCCGAATCCGAGGTAAAAACAACATCCATCTGGGGGAAACGCCGCTGAAGTTCCTCCGAAGCGGCTAAACCGAAGGCGTCGTCAGCGAGCAACTCATTGCCGAGACAGAGGATGCGAAGCATAAAAGAAAGTCCGATGTCCGGGGTCCGGGGTCCGAAGTCCAAAGCGATCCTATTGAGCGATCCTGCTGTCGCGGTTTGCTCTCCGCCCTTACATGTCGATTGGGTTAAGGCAGACGGTAGAGGGACAACTTCAGCGGAGAACCGACCACAAACATCGAGCCATCGGGCGAGAATGCAGTCCAAGACTGCCCCTCGGCGAGCTTGTCCGGCTTCACTTCGGCGATAGGCTCTCCCGTCTCGATAGAATAAACCACAAAACGCTCGCGATTAAGCAGATGCACGCCGTTATAGGTCGCGACTTGCAGGGCAACGCGTTTACCATTCTGCGAAACACCAGCGAATGAAAACTCACCTTTCACAGATAGAGATCTAACCACATTACCCTTTGTATCAATGATCAACGGACTTTTGCAGCCGGGAACGAGAACAAGATCATCGGTCAAGAACTCAGGCCTACCGCCGCACTTGCCATGGTAAATGAGGTGATCTCCGGCAGTGTCTACGTAAGTCACAAAGCTGTGATCGCTCGGGTATTTGCCGTACCAGTACACGTTATCCGTTAGGAAGCCTTTACTACTAACCGATGTAGCCACAGAGGGACTTGCGGTAAGTCCTGTCGCGGTCAGGGTTCGAGCATCGACCAACTCAAATCCTGGACTGGTCGCATTCCCGAGCGTCGAACCGTCCGGAGACATGTTCTCGATTTTCCCGGTCTGTTGTCCCCGCGCGTGATAGTCGAAAGCTCCGGAATCATTCAAGTCCGGCGTAACCCGCAATACGGTGCGTCCTGCGACGATCACGTGCGAGTCATTGGTTGCAAACAAGTGTACCGGTCGAAACGCTGCTATCTCGCGGGTTTCCTTTACCTCTCCCGTCTGCGTATCAAGCGACAGGAGTTCATAGATCCGCTCTGGAAATTGACCGCCCTCGCTATTCCTCCTTCCCTTACTCAATGCAAGCACAAGACGATTCCCCGCAAAGACAACGCTGCGCGTAGCGGAGAACACCGAACCCGTCTGGGAGTCCACGTGCGGCCCTGTGAATGTCGGGCCACCAGGTCCGACGGCAAAGCCCATCACCGTTTCGCCCTTCGCCAGCGGGCCTATTGACCACACACGTGTTGGCGCTTGCAGTTTGTCGGCAAATCCGACGCCTACTGGCGCCATCGCTAACAATGTTCCTAACCCAAAATGTATAATGTGCCGCCAACAAGTCTTGACATTACTTTGCATACTTATGGTCCGATGAACCACTAGCTCCGCCGGATGCTCCCATCCCAATCACGGCGCAGGGTCGACTGGACGTTGCCGTGGCAGTCGTGGACGCGCACCATCAAGGGCATACTTCCAGGCAGGGAATGCGTGGCGCATCCGTGGCAGGGGTCGTAAGCGCGGAAAGCCATTTCGACCATATTCAGGATGCCTTCGGAAACAAATCCATTCGAAATGAGCCCCTTGGCGGCTTTCTCGACGCTCATCGCCATACGCGCGGCGTTATTCTGGGTAGCCACGATCATGTTGGCCTTTGTGATCAGTCCTTTATCATCCGTCTGGTAGTGGTGAATCAAGGTTCCGCGCGGAGCCTCCACCACGCCGATACCCTCGCGCGGAGTCTCCGTAGGCAGGGTGCGGATTTCGGGGCTGGTGATCTCCGGGTCATTGGAAAGCTCTGCCAGGCGCTCCGCCGCATACAGCATTTCAATAACGCGCGCCCAATGGTTCGCCAAAGTATGGTGAACCGGCTTGCCGCCCAGCGTGGCCACATACTGCTGGTAGGCTTCCTGTGCCAGTGGAGTCGCCATGCCCTCCGCCGCATTCAGCCGGGCCAGCGGGGCCACGCAATACACGCCGCTCTCTGCTCCCTCGGCAAAGCCCTTCCAGCCCAGTGGTTTGAGATAGGCAAATTTGATGTAACTCCAGGGCTCTACGTGTTCGGCGATGTAGTCGAGGTATTTTTCCGGTGCGAACTTGTTCCACTCCTTACCTTCCGGGGTGACCACGCGGACGGAGCCATCATAGAAATTCACTTTGTTGGCCTGGTCCACCATCCCCATGTAATAAGTTCGATGGGTATAGGCGTCGGAGCGGATCATGTCAACGTACTCGCCATTCTCAAGAACCAGTTTCTGAAAGGTTTCGAGCGTAAACTGCGCAAAGTCGACAGCCTCTTTGGCGACCTGCTTGATCTTTTCCTGCTCAGCAGCACTGATATGCTTGGCGACCCCACCGGGCAATCCCAGCACGGGATGAACGGGCTTACCGCCAATAGCCGTCATGATTTCCCGCAGCTTGCGGCGCATCCCAATAACTTTTTGGCCGACCTCGATGCCCACCTTGGCGATGACGCCGAGCACGTTGCGCTCTGCCGCCGGAGCCTTGGGTCCGACAATAAAATCGGGGCCTCCCAGGAAGTACACATGGAGGGCGTGGTCCTCGGTGACAAAGCAGGAGTAGAACAGCTCGCGAATCTTCTTGGCGGCGGGCGGCGGCGTAACCCGGTATAGAGCATCAAGCGCCTTGGTGGACGCCATGTGGTGCGCGGTTGGGCATACACCACAAATCCGCGAGGTAATCTGCGGCATATCCTCGGCGGGGCGGCCTTGCGCAAACTTCTCAAACCCGCGCAACTCCGGGACCTGGAAGAACGCTCGCTCAACGTTTCCCTGCTCATTAAGGAATATCTCTATCTTTCCGTGGCCTTCCAGTCGCGTGATGGGATCGATCGTAATCCGTCGGCCAGCGGTCTGATTTTCCCCCATATCTGTTCACCTCAATTTCAGTCTCCGGCTCGTCCGCCGTCAGGAATAAAAAGCGTTTCACACAGGGTAATCACAGAGTACACAGAGAAGCCTCTCCGTGACCTCTGTGAGCATTTCTCTGTGAACTCTGTGTGAAACACTCTTAAGTCCTCGGTTCAAAGTGACTCCCAGTAAAATCAACTCTCCCCTCGCTCCCTTGGGGCAGAGGGGCCCGGGGGGTCCGTGCCATATGCCATCATCAAATATTGCGCGGGACACCACACTAGCATTCTCTCTTCCGCCGCAGCATCGATGACGGGAGGCTGTAGCGGTAAAACGTTCCCACCGGGTCGGGGACGGTTTGCACTATCTGTTCGATTTCCGCTTCCTCGTTGCTGTCGATGATGGAAGCGATGGCGGACAGGGCCTTTGCCCCGTAGTCGCGAACGCGGCTGGTGGGGCCGAAACATCCCGTGCACGCCATGTTGCCTTGGGGGCAAAGAGCCTCGCAGCCGCTGCGGGTTGCGGGTCCCAGGCACACCACCCCTTGCGCCAGCAAGCAGGTCTGTTCATCGATCAACAGATCCTGAGGCCGCTTAAACTCCTTCAAGGTGAGCTTCTCAGGGCGAGAGTCCTTACGCGGGCATTCATCGCAGAGGGCACGGTCCGGAGCGAGCACCGTGCCTTTCGGTGGCAGGTTGCCGCTCAGCAGGACGTGGACGGCCTCCCACAGAATCTTCGGCGTGGGCGGGCACCCAGGCAGATAGTAATCGACGTCCACGACCTGGTCCAGCGAACAGACGGTCTCAAAGAGTTCCGGCAAAGTTACGGAGAATCCGTTTTCCTTATGCAGAGTTTGCGGGAAGTTTTTCTCCGGATTCACCGTCGAGGGGGACTCACAGTAGGAAGATTCCATCACACCCTGGCGCGACGAAAGGTTGGCCAAACCCGGGATACCGCCCATCTGAGCGCACGAACCGAGAGCCACCAGCACCTTGGCCTTCTGGCGAAGCAAGTGGGCCATCTCCTGCTGCTCGCTGGTACGGACGGCGCCGTTTACGAAAGCCGCCAGGATGGAGCCGTCGGGCATGGCTTCCACATCGTGCCGCTTGAAATCAAGAGCGACGGGCCAGAAAACGATGTCCACCGCCGCGACGACATCCAGCACTCGCTCGTCGAGATCCAGAACCGTCTCCTCGCAACCGCCGCACGAGGCGCACCAATAAAAGGCGACCTTGGGTTTTGCTTTCTTGGGGACTGGTGCAGGTTCCGTCATCACGCCGCCACCTCCTGCGGAAATCTCTCTGGTTTTAGCTGCAACCTTAGCGGGCCCAGGGCTCTAACTTTTTCCACCATATCGTTCACCACCGTTTTCAGGCGTTCGGCTTCCGAGGCGGAAATCCACTCCAGGCGAAAGCGCTCATCTTCGATTCCCATCTCGTGCAAGACGCGCCGGAGCATGTGCACGCGGCGCAGGGTTTTGTAATTCCCTTCCTGATAGTGGCAATCACCAGGGTGGCAGCCGCCAATCAGCACGCCGTCCGCGCCGCGGGCGAAGGCATCAAGGACAAACTGCGGATCCACCCGGCCCGAGCACATCGTCCGGATGACGAGGACGTTGGGCGCATACTTGACGCGCGAGGTTCCCGCCAGGTCCGCCGCCAGGTAGGTACACCAATTGCAGAAAAACGCCACGANNCCGCTTTCGACTCAGCCATTGACCAACACCTCCTCGGAGAACCGTAGCAGGCCTGTCTCCGTGTCCTCTGTGACATGAAAAGCATTCACACAGAGATCACTGAGAACCTCTGTGAACTCTGTGTGAAATCCTTAAAGGCACAGAGGGCACAGAGAGTTTGGTTGCGCTCACCCCGCTCGCTAATCCGCACACGCTAATCCCTAACCCCCGACCCCCGACCCCTCAGGCCAGCACCCCCTGGATCTCTTCG
>PLWR01000343.1:0-665 GCA_003165615.1 Acidobacteriota bacterium
CCAACTTCTATGTCGCTCACCCGTGAGACCCCGCCCTTCCAGGCACACGGTGAGAAAGTCGGGTTAGCCATATGGTAAAATTTTGACTTTGCCCGGAGCGGACTATATACTGCTGGATAACTAGGCGCGCTCTCGCATCGGGTGGAGGCCTTGTCCGTCGTCAGCCTTCATATCGCCGCCATGACCAGAAAAGTGTTGCTCGTCGATCTCGATCCGTCTTCGCAGGAGCAGTGCACTCGCGTCCTGCGCGATTGCGCGTGCGAGGTCAGCGTGGTGAATTCCGCCGTCGCCGCTTTGGCGCTGCTGGGGAGAAGGAAATTCGACACCGCCATGGTGGATTTCCGGCTCGCCAGCCTGGGCGGAACCGACCTCCCAACTACTGCCAAGCGCGCGCAACCCGGAATCAATATCATCCTGATGGTGGAGAGTATTGGCAACGCCCCATCCCATCAGCCCCTGCGATTGCGCGGATATCCTCTGCTAACCAAGCCGCTAAAAATTGAAGAGCTGACGCGGGTGTTGGAGGCAGCACCCGAGGCAGCCCCACTCTCATCCCCAAATCCTGACACCACCGCGCCGGCAGAGTTCGCGGATATGGTGGGGGTCTCCGAGCGGATGAAGAAAACCTACCGGCTGATTGCCAAAGTGGCGTTGCAGCGGCACCC
>PLWR01000343.1:732-8674 GCA_003165615.1 Acidobacteriota bacterium
TCTTCCTGGATGAAATCGGCGAACTGCCCGTAGAACTGCAATCGCGGTTGTTGCGGGCGCTCCAGGAGCATGAAATCCGTCCCCTGGGCAGCAACGAGCGGATTCAGTTCGAAGCGCGAATCATCGCCGCCACCAACCAGGATTTGGAGGCGGGAGTAAATCGCGGCGCCTTTCGCAAGGATTTATACTTCCGCCTCAACGTCGTCTCCATCAAGATGCCCTCCCTTCGCGATCGAAAGGAGGATATCCCGGCGCTGGTCCGGCATTTCCTGGCGCGCTTCGGCAACGAGAAATCGGTGACCCTGATCTCCGACCAAGCCCTGGGGCGCTTGATGAGTTATGACTGGCCCGGCAACGTTCGCGAGCTGGAAAATTGCATCCAGCGCGCGGTTTCACTGGGTTCCGGGACATTCATTCAAATGCAGGATCTGCCCTCCGCGATGCTCTATCACCTCGCGCGCAAGTCCCCCTCCCGGCAGGATCTGTCCACCCTGCAAGCACTCGAACAGCAGGCCATCCGGCAGGCGCTCCAGGCCACGGGCGGTGATCGGGTTCGCGCCGCAAAACTTCTCGGCATCGGCAAAACCACCATCTACCGCAAGCTTAAAGAATACGGCATTGACGCGACTCCATCCGAGGTGTAGGCGCGGCGTTGATTTGAATTCATCAAACACTGGTTAAGTAAACCATCTTGTAACCATTTCAAAGTGGAGGTAGACTCCCGCGCATGAAAAAGACTGCATATCTCGTACTTTGGTTATTTATGGCTGCTATTGCAGGTGGGGCACAGCCCCCGCTGAACGACGCGGATTTCAAGTTGGCGCTACCATCTCATCAGGGGCAACTCCAGTGGCATGCCGATGGGTTCAAAATCGTTCAATCTTCTGCCAAGCCCAATGGTCTAGAGGTCGGCATTCGAGGGAGCAATGGGTCGAATCATATGGCCTTCCTCAGCTTCTTGTTTCTCTTTCCTGAACAGGCGCCGATGACAAGTCCGAAATGCCGGGACGGGGTTATTGAGCCCGCGAAGAGGAGTAATTCGACGCTAAAGATTCTTGCGACATCAGAGTTGGTGCGTTCTGATGGTGTGCCGACCGAATTGGTGAGCTATGCCGTGAAGGACCAAGTCGGCAAAATGATGTATAGCATGCGGGGATTTGTAGCGACGGGCGATATTTGCGGCGACCTCGAGATTTACAGTTACGATCAGAGCAATCTCGAAGACCCTGATCTGAGAAAGATTTGGGCGAGCTACCGCTTTGATCCCAATTACTCGCCGCAGTTCAATGATGTGTTCGTCTATGCCGACATCCTTTATCGATCACACAGGTACCAGGCGGCGGCTCCGTTCCTGGATTAGGCGCTGACAAAGCTCAAGGACGATAAGGATAACGACCAAGAGACGTGGCGGCGTGTGACAACCCACCAAGCTGGGATGGCTTACAGAATGGCAGGGAATATTCCAAAAGCACGCGCCCTTTTCGAGGCGGCAATCGCAAAGGACCCGGAATACCCTTTGTACTATTACAATCTGGCATGCGCTGATGCGGAGGGAAAGAACCTCGCGGATGCGCGTACCCATCTTCGGCAGGCATTCGCCCGCAAAGCAAATGTGATACGAGGCGAGACCATGCCGGACCCGAGCAAGGATGACTCATTTCTGCCTTACCGTGATAACAAAGAGTTCTGGACTTTTGTCGAAAGTCTGCGCTGAGTTTAACTTTTTAGTAATCTTCTCCCCGTATTGGCTTGCAGTATCCACAATCGGGTTTGGCCAAACTCACCCGGGCCCCAAATTTCCCTTCCATTCGACATCCCTACCTTTTCAAGTTAGGATTCAAAGGCGAACTTCCATGCAGAGGAAACGCAGGACTCACTCGAGCGATGGCCACGATTGCCCTTGATGCCACTTATAGTGCCGACCCCCAGCTTACGGGGATTGGCGTGTATTCGCGCCGCCTCATCGAAACGCTGCTCACCCTGGAGACGCCGCACCGGTTTCTGTTCTGTTACCGCCTTTCGCGGCTGGGCAAGCGGCAGTACTTCCTAAAGCCGGGATCGGTCCATGGCACGCGGGCGCGGTTCTCGGTGTGCGTGTATCAGGAGCCGGTGACTTTCTGGCTGCCCTGGCAGGCGCAACTCTTTCACAGCCTGGCGCAGCGCCCGCCGGCTTTCCACTTCCGCCAGGAGATTGTGACCGTCTTCGATGTCTTCCCCATTACCGGCGAGAATTATTCCACGGCGGATTTCCGCAAGAAATTCTCCGACCTCCTCCAGCAAGCGACTGGCCGGGCGGCGCGGGTCATCACCTCCTCACATGCTTCGGAAAGCCTGCTGATTTCGCACGCACAAGTCCCGCCGGATAAAATTCGAGTCATTCCGCTGGGCGTCGATCCACCGGCAGTCGTCCTTTCCCCAGAAGAACGCTTGCAGGAACGCGCACGCATTCTTGGCGGTGAGGGAGAAATGGTTTTGAGCGTTGGAGTGATTCAAACCCGCAAGAATACGCTCAATATGCTTAAGGCCCTGAAGACGCTTCCAGCAAAATACCGACTGGTTCTTTGCGGAGGCGATGGCTACGGCAGTGAGGCGATCCACGAGTTCATCCGCGCCGAATCCCTGGGCGACCGCGTAAAGCTGCTCGGATTCATTGACGACACTCAATTGGCCCGACTCTATCAGGCCGCGAGCGTGTTCCTGTTTCCATCCTTGGAGGAGGGCTTTGGCATTCCCGTGTTGGAGGCGATGGCAAACGGCGTGCCCGTGGTGACCTCCAACGTATCGTCGATGCCGGAAGTGGGCGGCGAAGCGGCCTTATACGTGGACCCGCACGACCCCGCGGATATTGCGCAGAAGGTTGCGCAGGCGGCGGAGGATTCGGCGCTGCGCAATGTCCTGGTAAAAAAAGGACTCGCCCGGGCAAGCGAATTCACCTGGCGCCGCACCGCCGAAGCGACACTGGCGGTCTACGACGAAATCTTGAAACTCTAATCGGCGCCGGGTACTGTCTTATTTGCGAGACGCGGGCGCTCCAATGTGCAGTCATTCCCGCGAAGGCGGGAATCTACTCCGCAAGCCACTGGAGACGCGTCGCCGATGGAATGGATTCCCGCCTTCGCGGGAATGACCAATGCTTCGTAGGGATTCCTATTCCAAATGACACAAGCACCCGCCTTCCTTGCTTATTGTCTTCAGCTTGCGTAATCTGTGAAATCTGATTAATCTGCGGATAATTCTCAAATGGGTTTTAACGAGGCGCTTCTACATCCCGCCGTTCCGGTGACGTTGTTTGAGGTGGTTCCCCCCGCCGCGGCGAAGCCCGAGGCGCTGGAATCCTCTCTGCACGAGCTCCAACAATTGCGCGGCCGAGTGGATGCCATCAATATTCCGGAGCTCCACGACGAGGACCGTCCCGGTGAGCGGACCAGCAAATTCATTGAGCGGGTTGAACCCCGCATCCTCGGCTCGCGCATCAAGCGCGAACTGGGAATTGACGTGGTGATCAATCGCGTGACCGTTCACGATCCTGAGCCGAAGTACTGGTTCCGTGAAACTTGCGGGTCGTGGGATATGCCCAATTGGGTTCTCGTCGGGGGTGAGTCGAAGGAGATTCAATATCCCGGCCCTAATCCCGCCGAAGCCGCGCGGATAGTGAAATCTCTGAATCTGCCGGTTTCGCTTGGTGGAATCACCATTCCCAGCCGGGTGAACGAACCGGAACGCATTCGCAAGAAACACGCGCAAGGCGTGGATTTTTTCACCTCGCAGGTGATGTTTGACTCCAATGATCTGGTGGGGCTGATCCAGCGGCTCAATGGCGTCGAGGCGCGCATCTTCATCAGCTTTGCCCCCGTCAGCAACCGCCGCGATTTGCAATTCCTCCGTTGGCTGGGCGTTGACATTCCGCGCGACCTTGACCGCTTCCTGACTGGGTCTGAACAGGGTGAGGCCGCAGCAGCCGAGACCTGCCTCGATCGTTCCATCAACCTGGCCCAGCGCATTCTGATGGACGTGTTTGATAACCTGCCCCCCGATCCACCTCCCATCGGCCTGAATATCGAGCACATCACCCGCAAGAACTTTACGCCCTCGCTCGCCATGCTGGACCGGTTGGGGAATTTGTATGCCAGCCTGGTGGGGAAGAAGTTTGGAATTTAGATTTTGGATTTTGGATTGAGGAAACTGGCGGCGCAGTGGTCAGGGGTGCTGAATGCGGAACATATTCTTCGTTATTGCTCTAGCGGTCTTGTCCCCGGGGACCTTGGCACAGAAAGAACCGCGGATGCTTTTTTGCCTTGCATATGGAGGTGTTCCTGAATGTCCGAACCACGCCGGCGTAAGAACAGACCGCAGTGAAGTTGCAAGCGGGTTTGGTTCATTAGTCTCCATTGTGGGGATTGCACAACGCACGGCGCGGGGATGTGGATTCAGCGCCCACATTGAGGTTGAACAGAAGGGAAAGAAGGTCTTTAACTTACCCGAGCCCGGCAAACGGGGTTTCAGTATTGTTGACTTTTCACCTGATGGCCGCAGTCTCTTGCTATCAAGTCAAATTGACCTGGGCTATCCCTATGAAGACTACCGCAATGTCGAAGTGACAACGATGGATCTATCAACAGGCGAGATGCATTGGGCGAACGCCTGGGACATTCTCGGCTGGCATGATTGTGTCTCAACCATCGAAGCACAAGGATTTGCCAGCGATGGAAAAGTGGTACTTCGCCCACGGATGTCTATTAGGGGAACAAAGGGTCACCCCGACTGCGTGAAGACCCCAGAGCTGTTCGAAACCGACTTGAAGCCAGTCTCCGCACAAAAGCTTCCCAACGATGCCAGAGTCGAGCGATATGGCAAAAGAATCCATCCCGCCTACGAAGCGTGTAAGGCCGATCCTGACATCACTGGTGCATGCTTCAATGTTTATGGTCGCCTTTCGATTTGGAACGGTGCCCCCAGCCTGCGGATTTGGCGGATCGGAACAAAACGCATTCTCGGCGTGCAGAACGAAACCCTGCCAGAGGGGGTTGCTAATAGGATGGATTTTGGGGTTGAGGCCACTGGTGACTTTGAGGTCTGTCCCTTTACCGAGGAGCGCGCTGGCGAAATGCAGATGGTCTGTGTCGAATCAGCTGAAAACGTCACCTATAAGAAATATTAGGGAGAGGAACAGGTGTATCGTGGACCCGCAAAACAGGTCTGCTACAGGTCCCTTGGGCTCGTCACTTGTCACTCGTCACTGCTTTTAGCATAGAATGCCTTCGTGGATCGCAAACCCTCTTCAACAAAATCTCCGCGCAGCAAGGAATCGAACCTTGTTGACGTCGCTGTGATGACGGGCATTCGCAATACGCTCACATATCTGGTTCCCGATTCAGTCGTCGTCGAGCCCGGCCAGCGTGTGCAGGTTCCGCTTGCCACGCGCAAGGCCACGGGGATCGTATTGCGCGCAGGCAGTACCCTTCCTCCCGGCATTGCCGCCCGCCCCATTCTGCGTGTGTTGGACACTGAACCGGTTCTTACGCCGGAGTTGCTGGAGTTGGGACTTTGGATCGCCGACTATTACGTCGCCCCCATCGGCGAGGTCTATCGAGCCATGCTGCCTCTGCGCGCGGATACGCGGCGCGCCCGCTCCATCCGTCTGAGCGAGTTGGGGCAACAAAAGCTCCAGGAAATCAATCAGACGAAAGAAGGACCTTTCGGTCCCGCGGGCGATCTCCTCAACTACCTTGCAACGCGCGGCAGTGTGTCTGTCCAAGTTCTTCGCCAAAAGTTCTTTGAAGCCTTCTTGCTGGCGCTCAAAGAAAAATGGCTGATTATTGATGAAGTCGAGCGCGAGCGCACCCAGCGCCAGGTTTATGCCGTGCGGCTGGCATGCCCGATGCCGGAAAAACCGCTCCGCCTTTCGCCGGTGGCAAAACGAATTCTGGAAGCGCTGGGAGCGGAAGGATTCGCGGAGGACCATCGCGAACTTCTCAATAGCGCGCGAGCGGATCTTGCCGCCCTCAAGAAGTTGCGCGCCTCCGGGCTCGTCGAACTTGAGCCCTCAAGGGCCGAACGCCGTTCGGCCTTACCAACGCAAAACTTTTTCCTGGCCGGAGACTCCTGGGCGGAAGAAGATTTATCCCTTGTCCTGACACCATCGCAGAAAGCGGCGCTCGACGACCTCTCGAAGCAAATGGAGTCCGGAAATTTCCAGACCGTGCTCCTCCATGGGATAACGGGCAGCGGGAAGACGGAAGTTTATCTCCGGCTGATTGCCCGCTGCCTCGAAATCGGCCGTACCGCCCTGACTCTGGTGCCTGAAATTTCCCTCACTTCATCGGTGCAGGCGCAGTTCCTGGCCCGCTTCGGCTCAAACGTGGCGCTTCTGCATAGTGCCCTTTCCGAAAACGAGCGCCATGAAGAGTGGTGGAGAATTCGCCGCGGCGAAGCCAAAGTGGTGCTGGGAACACGGTCGGCGATATTCGCTCCCCTCGCGAATTTGGGAATCGTGATTGTCGATGAGGAACACGACACGAGTTACAAACAGGAGGAGACGCCGCGCTACAACGGACGCGACGTCGCCGTAGTGCGGGCGCGGCTGGCCGGGGCGCTCGCGCTGCTGGGCTCCGCCACTCCATCGCTGGAGTCCTACTGGAATGCGCGCGAGGGGAAATACCGGCTGGCCGTGCTTCCTGAGCGCGTGGAGGGAAGAAAGCTTGCGGACGTGGAAATTATCGACATGCGCCAAGAATTTCGCGAGACCCACACCAGTGTGTCGGTGTCCCGCCGTCTGCACCAGGAGATTGAGACGCAACTCGCCAACCGGCAGCAGACCATGATCCTCCTGAACCGCCGCGGTTACTCATGGTTTCTGCTCTGCCGAAGCTGCGGCCAGACGCAACGCTGCGAAAACTGTTCGATCTCCCTGACCTATCATCGCCGCGAGCATCGCTTGATTTGTCACTACTGCGGTTATTCCGCAGCGGTCCCGGCTCGTTGCCCGAATTGCCAAAGTGAGCACCTCCATTACGTGGGAGAGGGAACGGAAAAAGTGGAGAAGAAGTTTGCGGAGCTCTTTCCCAGCGCGCATGTGGCGCGACTGGACCGTGACGTGGCGCGCCGGCCCAGCCAGTTCCAAAAGATTCTGAGTGAGTTTCGGCAGGGAAAAATCGACCTCCTGGTGGGCACGCAATTGATTGCCAAAGGGCACGATTTTCCCGGTGTGACGCTGGTGGGAGTGGTCTCCGCGGATATCGGCCTCGGCCTGCCGGATTTTCGTTCCGCGGAGCGGACCTTTCAATTGCTCACCCAGGCGGCGGGGCGCGCGGGGCGCGGCGAAAAGCCCGGGCGCGTATTGGTGCAAACATTCTTTCCCGACCACTACGCCATTCGCATGGCAGCGGAACAGAACTATGAAGCGTTTTTCCAGAAGGAAATGCGCTTTCGACGCGTAATGCATTATCCGCCGGTGACGGCGCTTGCCAACGTCATCGCCCAGGGATCGAAGCTGGAACATGCTGCGCTGGTGGCGAAGCACGTCGGCAATTTCCTGATCCCTCTGGAGAAGACCACCGAGGGCCTCAAGATACTGGGTCCCACGCCCGCACCACTGGCGAAATTGGAGGGCCGCTACCGCATTCAGTTTCTGATCAAATGCACTTCCCGAGCCCGCCTCAGCAGCATCCTCCAGCGCCTTGTCGATCACACGGAGCAGAAAGGCATCCCCCAGCGCTCGCTGATGATTGACATGGACCCTGCCAACATTATGTAGGGTGGGGTTCCTATTGAATCCGAAACGGCGTGGGAAGGAACGTAAGGACGAGCATGAGCGCCGCAACGAAGGCGAGAACCTTTCTTTTCCCTCCGAGGGGTTCTTCCGGCTCAATGAGCATGGGATGGCGGAGGCCCAGGACTAGCAGGATTACGGCCCAGGCGAGCCAGCCATACCAGCAAAAATATC
>PLWR01000578.1 GCA_003165615.1 Acidobacteriota bacterium
TTTTGGTCGGACTTGGGTACGTCCTGTGATTTCGTCGGGGACACTGCTTGCTCAGATGAGGCCTTTGAGCGGGCCCAGGCACTCAACCCCATGACTCCGGCTCTACAATGGGCGATCGGAAATCACTATTTCTTGACCAACCGCCCGGAGAAGGCTTTCCCCCACTTTCGCCGGCTTCTGGAGTTGGCCCCGCAATACCTCCAAAGCACGTTCCGGTTGTGTCTTCGCGCCACCCGCGACCCGCAAGCGATCTATGCGGAGGTTGTCCCCGACGGAACTGATGCCTCCGCGCGCTTCGCATTCCTGATGTTTTTGAGCTCCACTGCCGATTATGAAAGCGCTATGAAGATTTGGGGGCAAATGATCTCCGGGCCGGATCGGTCCCCCAAATTGTCGTTGGTGAAGCCATTCATGGACCTCCTGATCGATCATAATCAGATTCAGGATGCCAGCACCATCTGGAATGACCTCCAACGCGCTGGAGTCATCCCCCCGGCGTCCAATCCCCAAGACGTCAACCTTCTTTATAACGGGGGTTTTGAGGAACCGCTCCTCAATGCCGGATTTGCCTGGCGCATTAGCGATTCCCCGGATCTGGCGTATGACTTATCTGATCCTCATGCCTGCAAGAGCATGAAGTGCCTGCGCATTGATTTCCCCGTTGGTAGAAATGCGGAGTATGACCTCGTGGATCAAGTCGTCCGCATTAAGCCCAACACGCGTTATCAATTGACGGCTTACGTACGGTCCGAAAACCTAACCTCCGACAGCGGACCGCGGTTGCTGGTGGCGGAGATGGGTTGCCAGAATTGCGCTGCCCGGATGAGTGATCCGACGGTGGGAACCACTCCGTGGCATCCGATTGATGTGGAGTTTATGACCCAACCGCAAACTCAGGCGGTGAGAGTTGTTTTTTGGCGGCCCCAGGATCATGTTTCCTCCAGGGACATTACCGGCACGGTCTGGCTGGACGAGGTTACGCTTCGTGCCTTGGACGCTCCGGGAGCCAATGTGAAGCAAGCGGGGGCCCGGTGACAATGCCAAGCCTTTCAAGGTCTTTCAATCATCGCGTCGGATTCCCCTCGCCGGATGACGGCGGGCTCCCCGCGTCTCCCTTCCACGTTATGGCCCGAGTTCTGCTTCTGGCCACAATTTTTGCCGCCCCTTGGGCCTTCGGCGCCGTACAGCCGTGGGGGTGGGGAACCCTGATGGTGGCGGCTTTGCTCGTCCTGGTTCTCTGGGCAGTGGGTTGCGTCCATCGGGGCGTTCTCAGCGTAAGCTGGTCCCCGCTCTATTGGCCGTTCCTGGCGTTCCTTTTGATCGCGATTGCACAACTTCTCGTGGGATGGACCGCTGACCACGTGGCCACGCGTGAAGCTGTCCTGAAGCTGGTCACAAACTTTGTGTTATTTTTCCTTGCCGGCCAACTTCTATTTACCCAGCCCGAAAATGGCAGGGCCCTCAGGTTGTGGGGGTTGGTGGTCACCCTGCTCGCGTTGGCCATGAGTGTGCTGGCACTGGCGCAGATCATGACCACTGGGCAAGGCATGATCTATTGGAGCGTGCCAACGAATTACGGGCCTTTCGGCCCTTACGTCAGCCCCAATGACTATTGTGGCTTAATGGAAATGCTGATTCCCATCGCGGTGGGATATATTCTGTCGGGGTCCTCCCCTTGGGTGCCCCGCCCCGTGCTCTGGCTGGGAGTGGGAGTTGGCCTTGCCTCCATTGTGATCAGCGGCTCGCGAGGCGGCGTGGCGGTGGTGCTGGCGGAACTTCTGTTCTTCGGTTTCATCATCTTTCGGTATCGGCCGCAGGGCTCCTGGCATCGCGCCTTCCCGCTGGTAGTGGGCTTGGTCTTGATTTCTGCCGGCGTGATCGGGTGGATGGCCAGTGCCGGACGTATAGGCAACCGCGTCTTGTCATTTATTCAATCGGACAACTCATTCCAAATGAAGGTAGGTGACCGGATTTGGGTAGCGAGGGACACGCTAAGGATCGCGCGAAGCCATCCCTGCCTGGGCGCAGGAGTGGGAACTTTTGACACCGTGTTTCCCGCCTATATGACGCATCCGTCCGACATGCATTGGACACATGCCCACAATGACTTCGTGGAGGGCTTGGCGGAGACGGGGTTGGCGGGGGGCGCACTGATGCTTTGGGGATTCGTGCTTTTCTTTCGGCGCGCACTGCTCCACATCCCGGAACGCCTGCGGACGGGGTGGGGTTGGATTCCCATGGGCGCGGTGGTGGGCGTGGTGGGATTACTCTGCCATAGTCTGGTGGATTTCAATTTGCGCGTTCCCGCCAACGCCGCATGGTTTGTGGTGTGCGTGGCCGTCGCGACGCACCCCGGCTCATGGCCGGATCGCCCCACCAGAGTTGCCCGGGTATCGGTCCCGGAACGAAACGAGGATTTCATAAATTAGTGAATCTTGGCGGGGTGGGGTTGTTCCTGCCACCCTGCTCGACTCCGTTTCCCGGTACGGCGAAGTGATGCGAGCCTGG
The DNA here is from genome assembly GCA_003165615.1 of Acidobacteriota bacterium. The sequence goes on from PLWR01000578.1 coordinate 2,509, forward strand.
GCGGAGTTGCAGTGGCCACGTACACGGAGGTGCATGAGATGAAAGGTGTCATACTGGCCGGTGGAACCGGTTCGCGACTGTTCCCTTTGACGAAAGTTACCAATAAGCATTTGCTGCCGGTTTACAACGCGCCCATGATTTACTTTCCCCTTCGTACTCTGGTGAGTGCCGGAATCGAGCAGATCCTCATAGTGACGGGCGGACGCAATGCGGGAGACTTCCTGCGGCTGCTGGCCAACGGGAAGGAATTTGGACTGAAGCGGTTGAACTACGCCTATCAGGAAGGTGAAGGTGGCATTGCCGATGCGCTCCGCCTGGCCGAGGACTTTGCGGAAGGCGAAAGAATCTGCGTGATTCTTGGCGACAATATTCTGGCGGGAAGTATCAAACCGGCCGCCGAAAATTTTGTGCGGCAACCGCAGGGGGCGCACATCCTGCTGAAGGAAGTTTCCAACCCCGAACGGTTTGGCGTGCCGGTTTTTGACGGGGACCGGATTGCCCGCATCGAGGAAAAACCGGCATCCCCGGCGAGCAACTATGCCGTCACCGGGGTTTATTTTTATGACGCATCGGTTTTCGAAAAGGCCAATCGGCTCAAGCCCTCCCATCGCGGCGAATTGGAAATCACCGACGTCAATAACGCCTACCTTCAGGAAGGCACCTTAACCCACAGCTTCCTGGAAGGCTGGTGGACGGATGCCGGGACCTTTGAGTCGCTGCGATTGGCAACGAATCTGGTGGCAGAGGGCTTGTCGGCCCAATAGCTTTTTGCCCCCACGGTTTTCGAAGCTGTGAAAAAATCGAGGCCGTGATTGGTAGCGGCGACCTCTGACTGCCGAAAACGTTAGTTCACAAAACCGGCGGTCAGAGACCGCCGCTATGACTTTCAATAGTTCTTCTTCCCTCCGTCGCCGCGGCGACCGGGGGTAGTGAATTCAAATCCAGGTAAGCAGCCGGGGAACGCCGTGGCGTGCCCCTACCTGAATTGTCAATGGGATACACGGGGCAAACTCCAACGGAAATAGAGGGCTCAAAATGAAGCTCGTGGTTACAGGCGGAGCAGGTTTCATCGGGTCGAACTTTATCCGCTACATTCTGGCCGAGCATCCCCGGTACACGCTGCGGAATTTGGATAAGCTCACCTACTCCGGGAACCTTCATACCCTTCGGGATGTGGGAAAGAATAAGCGTCACACCTTTGTGCGCGGCGACATCTGCGATCGCCGTAAAGTTCAGGAAGTCTTGAAGGGAGTCGATGCGGTCGTGCACTTCGCGGCGGAATCGCACGTTGACCGGAGCATTCTGGATAGCACGGCCTTCGTCAGGACGAATGTCCTGGGAACCCAGTGCTTGCTCGACGCCGCCCGTCAGGCAGGAGTCAAGCGCTTCGTGCTGGTTAGCACCGATGAGGTTTACGGAAGTGCTCCCTCCGGCGAAAAGTTTACAGAGGAATCCCTTCTCGCCCCCAATAGCCCATACGCCGCCAGCAAAGCCGGGGCCGACCTCCTGTCGCGCGCCTACTTCCGAACTTACCGATTTCCGGTTATCATCACAAGATGCACGAACAACTACGGTCCGTACCAGTACCCGGAGAAGTTCATTCCTCTCATCATTACTCGTGCTCTCCAGGGGCAGAATATCCCCGTGTACGGGGACGGACTACAGATCAGAGATTGGATTCACGTCATGGACCATTGCGCCGGCTTGGATGCTGTCCTGCACAAAGGCCGGGACGGGGAAATCTACAATTTGGGGGCCGGGAACGAATGGCCCAACCTGGAGATCGCGCGCCGGATCTTGCAGCTTGTCGGCCGGCCCGATTCTCTGCTGACCTATGTCCAGGATCGTCCGGGGCATGACCGCCGGTACGCTCTGAACAGTGA
>PLWR01000600.1 GCA_003165615.1 Acidobacteriota bacterium
GCAAGCGCGCCGGCATGCCGGTCTACCAACTGCTGGGAGGGCGCACGCGCGTGGGGGCGCTCGCCTATACCCACGCCAGCGGCAATGACTTCACCGAAGTCGAGGATGGGGTGCGGCGGGCGATCGAGCGCGGCTTCAAAGTGGTTCGCGCCCAGGTGGCGGTTCCGGGACTGTCGGAAACGTACGGTTCGGACCAGATGAAGATAGAGGCAGACCTTGCGCGCGGCATCCGGCATCAAGATGACCTGCCGAAAACCGAACTCTTCGAACCGGGGCCGTATCTGCGCTTAATCCCCAAGCTCTTCGCGCACCTGCGCACCAAGCTCGGGGAAGAAGTGGAGCTGCTCCACGATTGTCACGAGAGGCTTACACCGGTGGAGGCCGCGCGCCTGGCGAAGGAACTCGAGCCTTACCACCTCTTCTATCTGGAAGACCCGCTGCGGCCGGAGTACAAGGAAAGCTTCCGTCTGATTCGCCAGCATTCCACCACGCCCATCGCCATGGGCGAACTGTTCAATACCCTGTGGGATTGCATTGACCTGATCAAAGAGCAATTGATCGACTACATTCGCTGCGACCTGGGACATATCGGGGGCATCACCAACGCCCGCAAGGTGGCAGCGCTGGCCGAAGCTTTTCAGGTAAAGACGGCCTGGCACGGTCCGGCCGATATCGGTCCGCCCACGCACGCGGCCAATGTACACGTGGATATTTCCATCCCCAATTTCGGCGTTCAGGAAATGGCCTTCTTCCCCGAGGTCACGCAGGAAGTGGTGCCCGGCGCGCCCGAGTTCAAGGATGGCTACATGATGGTTCGCGAAACGCCCGGCCTGGGAACCGATGTGAACGAGGAATTGGCCAAAAAATATCCCTACCAGCGTGCCTATCTGCCCACCGCGCGGAGAAGGGATGGGAGCGTGCAGGATTGGTAGGGATGGTTTGCTCGTGGCGTTTGGCTTGCAGGAAAAGAAGAACAAGGCAAAATGCAAAGTGCGAAATGCAAAAGGAAAAATAACGGAGGGCAATGTTCCGGATTGGGTGGTGTCCGAAAGCCCGCGTCGCGGGCGTCATCATTTAGCCCATGGCGCAAGCCGGGGGAAGGAACTTACCATGACCAAGAATAAGTCCGCGAGTCGTCGAGATTTTCTGCGTCGGTCGAGCGCCGCCACTCTGGCGACGATGGCGGGGCCGGGGTCGTTGTCGATGATTTCCGGCAGGGAACGGGGTGAGGAGCAGGAAAGGACAGAACTGACGGTCAGTAAGAACGGGTTTCCACCCAATCAGATTCAAGGTCAGCAGGGGGTGGAAGAGTATGCGACGATGGAGGCGATCACGAACGGCGTGCCCGTCTGGTCGTTCAGTAATCTCTGTTACATCTACGGCGCGGGTCCCGATCTGATGCCGGGCCTGGTGATGCAGGAGGGCAATCAGCATCCTCTGGAAAAGATCAAGCTGAAGAAGTCTTGGGAGATCAAGTACAGCCTGTGTGGCGCAACCAGCGAAATGGCGCCTCGGACGGCGTATAACGACAGCCTGACGTTGTTGCCGATTCACCTGATTGACGGCGATCCCACCACCGTGTGGTCAAGCTGGGGACTGCTGGTACCGGATGGGCGTCCGGAGTGGATTCGCATCGATCTGCCCATTGAAACCGAAGTGGCCTCGGTGGCCTTAGTGTGTGACGAAAACTTCCGCTCTCCCGCCTATGGCAAGTCGCTTCCGAAAGAGCTGGAGGTTAAGACCAGCCGCGATGCCTGGCACTGGGAGACGGTCTATTCGAGTAAAGAGGTGCCCGACCAGCCGGTGGTGGTGATCAAGTTCAAGCCCCATCCAGCGAAGCAGATTTGGATCATTGGCCAGAACTTCCGCAAGGTCGCCCCTGTCTACGATGGATACGTCTTCTCGATTGGTTCGGTAGAGGTGCGAGATGCCTCTGGTAACAATCTGGCGCTGGTTTCGCGCGGCGCCAGTGTGACCGTCTCCTCCGTATCCTATGCAGAGATGAACGATCGATTCACCCAAGATGCGCTCTGGGTTCCGCTTAACTGTGATCTAGGGAATAAATGGCTTCGCGTCGGAGACGATAACGGGCCGTTCGAGTGGTACTTCGTGGAGCGCGAAAAAGGGAAGATCGAGTTCGACCGACGGGCGGACGAGGCTGTCAGTGAGTTGAAGCGGTATGGAATCAATTTCATCGTCGCTCTGGATTTCAAAGGCAACTGGCTCTACGAGAAGCCGCCTCGGAAGACCAATTGGCTTGAGGCCCGCTTCCGCGAGATGAACGACTCCTACAACGACCCGTTGCAGGCGGCGGATGCGAATCCCGAGATGTATCAGGGTTATCTGCGCTACATCGAGTACATGACCGGCCAACTCAAGGGTCGGGTTGCCTATTTGGAGGTGGGGAATGAATGGAACGGCTGGTTTGGGGCGGAACACTACGTGCCGACCTTCTTTGAACCCAGCTATAAGATCATCAAGCGGGTGTGGCCCGAGGCGAAGGTGATGCTGGGAAACCCGGGAGGGTTCGACCAGAACGCCATTCTGGATTGTCTTGGACGAGAGAGGCAATACGGCATCAGGAGTGGCAAGCTACTGCTGAACGCTGCAGACGCAGTGCGGCCGGGAGCCGTGGCGGTGCGTGAGAATCTCAAAGTCAAAGACGTGACGGTGAGCGTCGAAGCACAAAACAAGGGCCAAGGGGGGATTCTCCTCCGCTACCAAGACCGGGATACCTATCTCGTGGCGTTGTATGCGGCGCCCGACCACTCCATTATGTTCTACGAGGTTTCTGGTGGGCTGTGGGGTCCACACTGGGGCGAGCCGCTGGCGGCGAAGAAGGTTCCTAATCTCGGGGACAAGGTGAAACTCGAGGCAAAAGTCCAAGGATCCTCCGCCACTTTCACGATCTCCGATGGCGCGCAGAGTGCCTCCACCACCCATACCCTTCAGAAAATCAATGATGCAGGCACAGTCGGCCTGATTCACTATGCTGGGGACCGTCCGCAGCTTTTTGGCAATTTCCTGGCTGTAGATTCACAGGGTAAGACTCTAGTCAAAGACGAATTCACTGGCGCAGATGGCACGATCCCCGCTGGTTGGACTTACGCGAACGGTGGTCCGAATCCCATCCCCAAAGGCATCGCAACGCGCATTGATGCCATCGGCTGGCATCCTGGCGAGGACCCCGATGCCGCCTACTTCAAAGCGGTTCGGGAGTTTCAGAAGAAGTGCCGAGATCTGGGCTTCCAGGGTCAGTTCCTGGCTACGGAGATATATGCCGGCTCGATGTATCCTCCCGGCGAAAAGTCATACCCAATGCTAACCTCGGAAACGCAAATGGCGAAGTATCTCGTGCGAAGTCTGGTAGGACATAGCGGAGTGGGGATGGAGGCGGGGCCCTGCCATCCTCACTTCACCGGCCGCGTCCACCCGCAGGCGCTGTGCCAGGCAACATGGGGCACACCCACGCTGAACCCCTGCCGGCCTACCATGACTTACTACATGTGGCGGAACGTTGCCACCCTCATGGATGACTTTCGGGCCTCGGATTTTGCGGTGAATTTCAGTAATGGCCAGGGGTTGCTGTATTTCACCTTCCAGCGGGGAGACCACGAGCGGATGGTGAGCGTGTGGATCGACGGACCGTCGAAAGACGGTGTTGTGGAAGCAAAGACTGATATTGTTTTCCCCAGAATGCAGGCGCGGCGCGCCACGGTGGCGGACATCATGAACGGGACGGAGCAGGAACTGGAAGTGGGAGGGAACGGGGCAGAAACGGTTCTGAAAGGAATGCTCGTCAAGGACTATCCGGTGTTTGTCACCATCCATTATACGAACTAAGAAGTGCCGGGTGTGTGTCCGCAGCGGATATGAGAACGTGCAAATGATAAAGAGCAAGTCAAAGTGCAAAATGCAAAGTGCAAAACTGCGGAGGGAATCTTTGATGATTGGTATGGAATCTTGGCGTCCAGCGTTCCGCTGTTAGGAAAAGGAGAGCAAGCCAAAATGCAAAGTGCAACACGCAAAACTACAGGCGGATGGTAATCATGCAGGACCGTCGTAATCTGGATGAGCGTCTATTGGAGTTTGGCGCTAGGATTATCAAGCTCGTTGAATCCTTGCCGAATACGCTGGTCGGGCGGCGGATCGCAGATCAATTACTTCGCAGCGCAACCTCTGCATGAGCCAACTACGAAGAAGCAGGAGGGGCGGAGTCCCGTGAGGATTTCGTCCACAAAATGCAAATTGCTTTGAAGGAATTACGGGAGTCCAATTACTGGCTTCGCCTCCTTGTCAAATCTGGAAAGGTCCCAGAAAAACTTATGTCCGAGCTCCTCGACGAGTCTGTGCAGGTCCGCGCGATGCTTTCGAAATCAGTCGCTACGGCCAAAGGAAAAGCGAAGAAGGAAAATGGCGAACCCTAGCCCCATGGCCTTGCGTGCTGCCCTTGGATCGAGGCGAGCGTCATTCCAATATTGCATTTTGCACTTTGCGTTTTGCGTTTTGACTTGGTTTTCCATTGCGCTCGTTGCGGTACCCGCCACCGCTCAGTCTCCTCACGGAACCTCGACCCCCGCCCCCCCGACCGATCCCGGGCTGAGCTTCGTCGTTCAGCTCATCTCCGTCGGTCCGGCGGAAAAGGAGCAGAACCGCGAGTGCGCGGCCACCGGATTCCTGATTGACGAAGAGGGCTACCTCATCACCAATGCGCACGTTGTGGAAGACGCCCGGCGGTGCCTGGAGAAGGCGCCGGGAGCGAAGATCCTCGCCAGGCTGACCAGCAACGGCTCTCGCACCGCCCAGGCCGTTCCCTGTGACCTGATTGGGATCGACGCCCCGAACGATTTGGCGTTGCTCAAAACCGAACGGCCACTCCTTCGAAACCCTGGCGATAAGCCGCCCTACGCGCTGCTCGATGGGCGCGCCGTGCCAGTGGGAACGGCAGTAATGGTCACCGGCTACCCCGCATTTTCCTGGCAACCGGTTACGCAGGCAGGCCACGTCACCTGGCGCGGCAGAACGCGGCTGGCAGAAACCGATGACCCTCTCCCCAATCCCAGCGATGCCTTGATGATGGATATCCACCTTCGTCCGGGAAACAGCGGTAGCCCCGTGGTTCGCTCAGGGGGTGGAGTAATCGGAGTGATCGATAAGAGAGATTCCCTGCGCCCCGCGTATTCCATTGCTGTGGCAATTCACTATGCCCTTGAGCTCGCGGATCGCTACGGGGCACGCTGGTACGGTATCGATTAATGCACCCGGCGCTACTTAGGGTGGGACCGCATATCGTGGAGAAGATACGCTTGGCCTTCAATAGTGAAGTAGAACCGCAGGTTGCGATTCACGCGCGCCTGCCAGAGGCCAAGCGCCTCGTCGCAATTTACAGGGGCGGTCTATGACCGCCGCCACTAACCGTGACGTGGATTTCTTCACACCTTCTTGCGCAATGGGCTAAGTGATGACGTCCATCAGCTAATGGACTTTCGGGCGCCCCCGATCATGATGCTAACCCCAAACCCCATCCGATGCTCTTCCAGATTGCGACGGTTTAAGACGGTTTTACACGATTATGTTCCGGCCGCAGTATTGACCTTGGCGTTTTGCGCTTTGCGTTTTGACCTGCTCTTCACCTGCCTTACGGACCTTTTGTCTATTATTCCCATGCCTCAGTGACCATTACATTGACGCAGCAATGACTTGGAAGTAGAGTTAGCATTTTCATACATTGCGAGGTAATCGCAAGCAGGTAACGCGGGGACATCGTCGGCTACGCGGAGGGGTTCAAAACCAGGAGAAGCCAGGACATGGAAGTTCTTGCGATCATTGCCACGAGAAGGCGCCACACACGCCGACCCGCCGCCCAGGGGTGGTGCATTGGCGCGTTGCTTGCGAGCCTCCTGATGCTGGGAGGTTGCGCATCCAAGCCGGCGAAATCGGAAGGCATGCAGATGGAGATTCGCGTTCCGGTTACGGTGGCGAAGGCTTTAGTGAAAAGCGTCCCCGTGCAGGTGGAAGTCATCGGCAACGTGGAAGCCTACTCCAATGTTTCCGTGCGCGCGCAGATGGCCGGTGAAGTCGAGCGCGCTTATTTTACCCAGGGCGAGGACGTCAAGAAGGGCCAATTGCTGTTCACGCTGGATCGCCGCCCGTTCCAGGCCACGCTGAATCAGCTTGAGGCCAACCTGGCGCGCGACCAGGCGCAACTGGCCAACGCCCGCGCCCAGGCAGACCGCAACGAAAAGCTCTTTCAGGCGGGCATCATCTCCAAGGACCAGTACGACACGTTCCGAACCACCGCCCAGGCAGACGAAGCCACGGTGCGCGCCGGCCAGGCCGAAATCGAAAACGCCAAGGTGAACTTAAGCTACTGCTCCATCTACTCTCCCCTGGACGGACGCACGGGGAGTTATCAGGTTTACCCCGGCAATATCGCCAAGGTGAATGATACGATTCTGGTGGTCATTAATCAGGTTCACCCCATCTATGTGACTTTCGCGGTGCCGGAACAATACCTTGCCGAGGTGAAGGAATTCCAGGGGCGGGGCCCGCTCGAGGTGGAGGCGCAGATTCCCAATGATTCGCGGCCACCGTCCACGGGCCAACTCACGTTTATTGACAACACCGTGGACGCGGCCACGGGCACCATCAAGATGCGTGGCACGTTTCCGAACCCCGACAGTCGCCTGTGGCCGGGGCAGTTCGTGAATGTCGTCCTGCGGCTCAGCGTGCAGCCCAACGCCATCGTGGTGCCGTCACAGTCAGTGCAGACGGGCCAAATTGGCAAATACCTGTTCGTCGTGAAATCTGACTCCAGCGCCGACCTTCGGCCGGTGGAGGTGGGCGCAACCGTGCAGGGTCAAACGGTGATCGAGAAGGGCGTCGCGCCCGGCGAAACCGTGGTCACCGACGGCCAGTTGCTGCTGGCGCCGGGATCCAAGGTGGAAATCAAGAAGGGGTCCTAGAAAAGGATTCCCATGCTTAGCGCTGATTGACCAGAGTGGCAAAGTCGCTCCCCAGGTCATCATGGGGTTTGCACTTTTGCCTTTTGACTTTTGCGCTTTGACTTTTGACTTGTTCTTGCCTTTGTTCGCAACAGGCTCTTATGAATTTAGCAGAACTCTTCATCCGCCGGCCCATCATGACCACGCTCGCGATGCTGGCCATTCTGCTTTTTGGCATCATTGCCTATCGCGCCCTGCCGGTCAGCAACCTGCCCAACGTCGACTATCCCACCCTTCAAGTGAGCGCCAACCTGCCGGGGGCGAGCCCTGAGACCATGGCCGCCGCGGTGGCCACGCCGCTGGAGCGCGAGTTCTCCACCATTGCCGGCATTGAGTCCATGAATTCCTCGAGCACGCAGGGCGGCACGCAGATCACCATGCAGTTCAGCATGAGCCGCAGTATTGATGCCGCGGCGCAGGATGTGCAGGCCGCCATTGCCCGTTCGCAGGCCAGGCTGCCCACGGACATGCCTGCGCCACCCTCCTACGAAAAAGTCAACCCCGCGGACACGCCGATCATCTACATGGCGGTCTACTCCAACACCCTGGCGTCCTCCACCGTCGATGACTATGCCGACACCCTGATGGCGCAGCGCATTTCCATGATTGCCGGCGTGGCGCAGGTGCAGTTGTACGGAGCGCAGAAATACGCCGTGCGCGTGCAGCTTGATCCCCAGGCGCTGGCCACGCGCGGCATCGGCATTGATGAGGTCACGGACGCCATCAAGAATGCCAACGTCAACCTGCCCACCGGAACCCTTTTCGGCACGCACAAGTCCTTCGTGGTGCAGGCCAACGGCCAGCTCCGCAATGCCGCCGCTTACCGGCCGCTGATCGTTGCCTATCGCAACGGCGCGCCGGTGCGTTTGGAGGCGCTGGGCCAGGTGATTGACAGTGTGGTGAACAACAAGGTGGTGACCTGGTACAACGGGACCACCGCCATGGTGCTGGCCATCCAGCGCCAACCCGGCACCAACACCATCGAGGTGGTTGACAACATCCGCCGCCTGCTGCCCACCTTTCGCAAGGAGATTCCGCAATCCATCCATCTGGAAACGCTTTACGACAGCTCGATTGCCATCCGCGAATCTGTGGACGACGTCAAGTTTACGCTCTACCTGACGCTGGCGCTGGTGGTG
>PLWR01000677.1:0-198 GCA_003165615.1 Acidobacteriota bacterium
CCTTAACCACGTTGCTGGAGGCGCATGAAGGACAGGCGCCGAACCTGAATTCCGACCCGCGTTTCTCCAGCCTCCTCGGCGACATTAATAAGGAAGCGCCCATTTGGGGAATCGCCCTGGGCGGTGCCGTGGCCGATTGGTTTGGCGGATGGCTGTCAAGCCAACAGAGCAACTTGAAGTTGGATTGGGGGCAGGTTT
>PLWR01000677.1:215-10208 GCA_003165615.1 Acidobacteriota bacterium
TGAAGATGGCTCAACAGCTTGCCTGGTCGGCGCAGAATCCCGGCCACGCCAACCCGTACAGCGCCATGAATGTCGACGTCCACGACAAACAGATCGCCTTGCAAATTATTATGGATTATTCGGATTTGACCCTGGCCAGTGGGGTCGGTTCGCCACAGAATTAGGTCTTGATTCAAGTCTTGCTGCTGAATGCTGCCTTGAACCCTGTCTTTGCCCGTACTTTCAATCGGCTGGCGAAGGCAGGGTTGCCCGCGTTGTGCCACCTCTGCCACCTCTGTGTTTCACCAGGGGCATCGCCCCCTAAGCGTCGATAAAGGCACCCGTTTCTGAACGCGCGCGCCGCCGCCCCGCGGCGATCGATGCTCAGAATCAAAACAGGATGGCGGATACCATTTGCTTAATTTGTCAATACGTGTTTGCGGTGGAAAAATGTGAGCGGGCGGGAAGAATGGGGAGCGAAAAAGAGGGGGCCGTGCGGCATTCCAAAGAACCCCCACGAAACGCTTTTTCGACAACACGGCATCCTGCAATCTCCCCCCAAAAACCGGTAAAACACGAAAAAAAACAGTTAAAACACAAAAAATTTCGTGGGCCAATTCCTTGTGGTGTTAAACGGTGGGAACACTACATATTTGGTAAATTTCCCGAAATACCCCCAATAAGCACCTACAAAATACTAAGAAACCCCTAAAACTAACAAAATAGTCCTTGACACAAAAAATGCACAGAGCGTATAAGCTCATCAAGTATGGAAGTCGGGAACGAACGAATCTTAAATAATCAGCTTGGGCAGCGCACTCAAGGGCACGATTTCGGCGGAAGGTATGAGCATGACAGAGACCAGAGAGGTCATGGATATCCGGGAAGCGTCGGAGTATCTCGGCGTCTCACGGGAAACCCTTTACAAGTATGTATATGAAGAAAAGATTCCAGCTTTCAAACTAGGTAACCGCTGGAAATTCAAGAAGACCGTCCTGGACCGCTGGATGGAGAAGCAAAGCGCGCAGTTTGAACAGCGATCGAATCGTCGGTAGCGCGCCACCGCTCGGTAGGGAGCATCGCCAATGTTTGGGTTAGGAAAAGCCAAGAGCCTGGTGGGACTGGATATCGGGTCGAGCGCCGTCAAGGCGGTCGAGCTGCGTAAGAAGGGCAACTCTTATGAGCTTGTGAACCTGGGGATTGAGCCCCTGGGCCAGGATACGGTGGTGGACGGCGCCATCATGGATGCTCTGTCGGTATCTTCCGCCATCGAGAAAATCTTTAATGACAATCGCATCAAGACCCGGAACGTGGCCACTTCGGTTTCCGGCCACTCGGTGATCGTCAAGCGCGTCACCGTGGGAGCCAACTCCGATGAGGAGCTTAACAGCTCCATCCGATACGAGGCGCAGCAGCACATTCCTTTTGACATTGCGGATGTTAACCTGGACTACCAGTCCTTGGGCTCGTCTCCGGCGGGAAACGGAACGGACGTCATGCTGGTGGCGGTAAAGCGCGAAAAGATTTTGAATCACACCAACGTGCTCAGCCAGGCCGGCAAGATTCCCACGGTCGTCGACTACGACGGGTTCGCGGTGTACAACGCTTTCGAGGCGAACTATGACTTTCCTCCTGATCAGATGGCGGCGCTGCTCAACATCGGCGCCAGCATCATGAATATCGTGATCGGGCGGGGCGGCAATCCTCTGTTTACCCGCGACGTCTCCGTGGGGGGAAACCAGTACACCGATACGCTGCAGAAGGAACTCGACTTGAGCTTCGAGGATGCGGAAAAGCTGAAGCAGGGGTTTGATGTGCCCAATGTAACGCAGGAGCAGAAGCTTCCCCACTTGCGGTCGGTGACGGAAATTCTCATGCTGGAAATCCAGAAAACTTTCGACTTCTTCCGGCAGACCACATCGACCGAGAATATCCAGCACATCTATGTTTCGGGCGGGACCGCCAAAATCGAAGGTCTCGTGGATCAGCTCAAAGCGGAGTTCAACATTCCCGTGGAGATCATCAACCCCTTTCAAAGGGTTTTGGTCGATGGGAAAAAGTTTGATGTAGGTTACGTGGACGAAATTGCTCCCCGTATGAGCGTTGCGGTGGGGCTGGCTTTGAGGAGCTTTGACTAGCCATGATTAAGATCAATCTTCTAGGAAGCGAAAAGCCCAAGCCCATAGGCCCGTCAGGCGGAGGATCACCCGCGCCCAAGGCCATGCAGGTGGCGATTTTTGTCGGTGCTCTGATTATCTGCTTCGGGATCGTCGGCGTCATCTATAAGATCTGGAGCAACCAAATCGCGGATCTGGAAAAGCGGCAGAGTCAGGAAAAGATCCGGCAACAGGAACTGGCCGTGGTGAAAGCCCAGAACGAAAAATACCAGCAACGGCTGAATGACCTCGAGACCCGCATCAACACCATTCAGGCGTTGCAGAATAGCCGCGTCGGCCCCGTCGAACTGATGAGCGCTCTGGGGAACATCGTCAACAGGACCAACGATGTTTTTCTTTACACGTTGATTCCAGCAGGTGACCGGATACAGCTCAAGGGGCAGTCGAACACGGTTGATTCCGTGGCGAATTTCCTGTCCTTCCTGAAGAATTCCGGCTCCTTCGATGCAATTCAGTTGGAGCAGCTCTACCAGGATGACGTCAAGGAGCACTTGACGTATAAGTTCCAGTTGAGCTGCCAGTTCAAACAACCCGGAGGGGCGATTTCCCCAACGGCGGGTGGCGGACCAGTAGGCCCCAGTGGACCCGCGGCGGGTCCGCAGGGACTGGCAGGGCAGGTGCAAGGACAAACTCAGGGCATAAGGCAAGTAAGGTAGGAGAGGGTAAAGAAGATGGCCAAGACCTTCAATGATCTTCCGGCTCCCATTCAGGGGCTTATCTTTGTGACGGTGGCAGTCATCCTGGCGGGCGCAACGTTTTGGTATTTCGTGCTGCCCTTGAATGACCAGCGGGAAAGTTTGCAAAAGGAAGTGGCCAAACTCAAAGCGGAAAACGACAGGAACGAAGCTTTCCGGCAACAACAGACGGAGTATTTGAACCGCATCGCGCAACTCGAAAGCCAGTTGAATACACTCCGCTCCATTGTTCCTGACGAGCAGGCCACCGATGAGTTCATCAAGAGTGTCTTTGCCGACGGTGCGAGTACCAATACCCAGATCCGGATGTTCGTTCCCAAGCCTCCGGTGGAAAAAGATTTCTATGTGGAAACGCCTTTTAACGTGCGCTTGGACGGAACCTATTACAGTTTGCTGAGCTTCTTTGATCGACTCGCGCATGAACAACGAATCATGAGTGTTTCGGGCCTTTCTCTCGGTACTCCGGAGGGCGGCGGCATGGGGGCATACAAGGTATCATCCACCGAGACCGTCGGGGCAAATTGCATACTGACCACGTATTTCAACAAGCCCCTGAGCTCGGCGGCGCCACCTCCCAAAAAGAAACAGTGAGCAGGATGAGGACAATGGCTAAGCATAGGATTCAACGCACGCGAAGGATACCGGTTATGCGAATCTTGCTCTTGGCGGCTCTCGCGCTGGGTTTGGGCGTCTCCCCGATTTGGGCGGACCAGCAAACCCCGAAGAGTCCCCTGCAAAGCGCCAGGACGGCGCAGACACCCGGGCAGAAGACGGCAAGGTCTGCCCGCACCTCTGCCCAACGCAGGAGCAAAGCGGCAAGTTCCCCATCTTCCCCGTCGGCGGCGGGGAAACGGGACCCCTTTAAGCTTCCAGAGTCTGCGAACGGCACGGTCAACAGCGAAGGCGTTATGGAAATGGCGCCGGGCGGGGTTTTGCCACCCGGGGCCCGTGGGCTGCTGATCTCGCAGTTGAAACTTGAGGGAGTGGTGCGAGAGCAATCCGCCAACAAAATGATCGCCGTGGTCACCAACGATACCAAACGGGCTTATTTCTTGACTGAGAACGAATCGGTGTACAACGGCGTAGTGAGCAAGATCACGCCGGACGCAGTTTACTTCAAGGAGAACGTCCTCGACGGAAATGGCCGAGTGACGACTCGTGAAGTGGTGAAGCGACTGAGTCCGGCTCCGGGAGAAGGAAGATGAGACGAAAAGCGATTATTCTGCTGACGGTGACATGGCTGATGCTGGGGATAGTTCCCGCCTCCAGGAGCCTCGCCTGGGGGTCCTCCGAGGCGGCGACCTTGAAGTCGGTCACGCTATCCGCAAGCCCCACGGGCACGGAGCTGGTTCTACGTGTGGATGGTATTTATACCTATAAAACCGTCCAGGCCAGTCCCGACACCCTTTTCATCGACCTCGCGGGCGCCAAGGTAGCAGAGGTTCCCCGCATCCAACAGTGGGCGAACCCCGTCTTCTTTGGCTACAAGCTCCTGCCCTATAAGGATGCTGCCGGCCAGCCGGTGGTCCGCGTCCAGGTGGACACGAAGGATTCGCATTCCTTCGTCGTCAAAAAGGACGGCTCAAGCCTTCGCTTGCTCTATGGCAAGGGTCTTCCGGCCAACGCCACGGCTGCCCCTGTTCCCGTGGCTGTTCCGGAGGTAACATCCGCCCGCGTCGCGCCTCCGGCCTCTCCCAGTGGGAAGCTGCTTGTCTCCAAGGTTACCTTTGACAAGCACGAGTCCGGCGAGACTTTTGTGGATGTCGCTACTTCCCAGAGCCCCGTCTATCGGGTCATGATGTTCACCAGCCCGGCCCGCTTGGTGGTTGATATTGAGGGCGCTCAAAGCACCTCCACCACCAAAAGCTATCAAGCCGACACGGCGGTTCTGAAGGATGTTCGCATCGGACAATTCCGCGTAAAAGACCCATCAGTTGTCCGTGTCGTGGCCGACTTGAACGGGAATCCCGCCTTTGACGTTCACGCCACGCCCGCGGGTGTTCGCATTGAACTGCGTCCGCGTGGGTTAGAGAAGTCTCTGCCTATGGCTACCAAGGCTCCGGCTCCGCCCGCGAAGGCCGAGGAAACCAAGCCCGTTGAGGTCGCTGCGGTTACGACGGCGCCCATCGTCTCCGCCCCTGTGGCTGCTCCCAAGCCGGTGGTGGCGCCGCCTGTCCAGGTGGAGAAACGCGACACCGTGAAAGCTGATGTCCAAAGCACACTGCCCGCCATCGCCAGTTCCAATCAGGCAGTGGCGGCTCCGCTTCCACCCCCGGCCAGTGCTACACCGGAAGCGCTGCGCGCCGAGCATGCTGCCCAAACTCTGACGCTGGGCAGGGACAATTCCCCCATGGCGGCGCAGGGAGCTCCCCCGGCGAACCCCGCCGGCCCCTCCGAGGAAGCCAAACCTGTTTACACCGGTGAGCAGATCTCTTTGAATCTAAAAGACGTTGACCTTAAAGATTTCTTCCGCTTGATTCATGAAATCAGCGGACTCAACATCATCCTTGATCCCAATGTGTCTGGCAGCGTCACACTGGTGCTGGATTCTGTTCCCTGGGACCAGGCCCTGGACATCGTTTTAAAGAACGAACGCCTGGGCAAAGTGTTGGAAGGCAACGTCCTGCGGATCGCGAAAATAGAAACTTTGACCGCGGAACAGGAAGGGCAAACACGATTGGCCGGTGCCCGCATGGACGCGGCCCCATTGGTGACGGTGTTCCGGCCCATAAATTACGCTAAGGCCTCTGACATCGCAGCCTTGCTGAAGACTTGGGCAGGAGGCGGCGCCCTTAGCCGCCGGGGCACGGTGATGGTGGACGCCCGCGCCAACACGCTGATCATTTCCGATGTGCAGTCGCAGATGCCCATTATCGAGAACATCGTTTCCAAGATCGATAGGAAAGCGAAGCAAGTTTCCATCGAAGCGCGCGTGGTGCTGGCTACTGCCGACTTCACCCGGACCCTGGCAGCATCCCTCCTAGGGGGCTACCAGAACAGTCACACGGTGGCGACGGGTGTCACGGGCTCGAACAGCTCGATAACGATCCCGGTTCCAACCACTGCCCAACCGTTCCCCATTACTTCCGCTACCAGCGCCACGGCATCCGGATTTGGCGTTGCTTCCGTTGTCAATGTGGGTGCAAATTACTTTATCAATGCTGCCATATCCGCGGCAGAGGAGCGCGATCAGGCGAAGACCATTTCCCGTCCCACCATCGTGACGCAAAATAATGTGCAGGGAATGGTCCAGCAAGGCGTGCAAGTTCCCATCCAGACCTCGATTAACAACACCATTTCCGTTCAGTATGAAAATGCCACTTTGCAGCTCACGGTTACGCCCCAAGTGACCGACGATAACAACATCTTCTTGATCATCATGGTGAACAACGCATCCGTAGGTGCGGTGGTCACCGGCGCCGGCCCCAATATCAACACCCAACAAGCCACCACGCAAGTGCTGGTTCCTGACGGTGGCACCGTGGTGTTCGGGGGCATTACGGTAACCAGCAGGAGCAAATCTGCAACCTATATCCCCTTGCTGGGAAACATCCCTATCCTGGGGCACTTATTCAAGACTAGCAACACTTCGGACCAGGACCAGGAGTTGCTCTTCTTCGTATCGCCGAAGATCCTTCCGGGCTAGTCTTTACGCCGTGAAAGCGTACTCGGTCGATGGCTGATTTCAAGGAGGAGACTTTGGTCTCCTCCTTTTTTCTTATACCCATGTATTCAAAACAAGATCCCTCCCCCTTCCTAGCCCGCCAGGAACGGCTGCGAGCCTTGATGGAAACCCGCCGGGTTCCCTTCATGCTGGTTACTCATCTGGCCAATATTCGTTACCTCACCGGATTCACTGGCAGCTCTGGCATTGTCTTGCTGGGCCCCAGGACCGGAAGCTTGTGGGTTGATCCTCGTTACACGCTCCAGGCGCACGAGCAGGCTGAGGGTGTGGAGGTCATCGAGGAAAAGGAAGCACTCCTCAAGGGGGCGGCAAGCTGGTTACGGAAGAATGGGGTGCGGGAAGCCTCCTTTGAAGCCTCAACCATTTCCTTCGCGCAATTTGAGCACATTCGTAAAGAGGCTGGCGATAGTTTCCAACTGAAACCAGCGGGAGATCTGATCGAGGATCTCCGTATCGTCAAGGACCGTGGCGAGATTGAGGCTATTCGCAAGGCTGGAAAGGTAACGGCGGAGGTCTTCGCCCAAATCCTGCCGCTGGTTCGCCCCGGTGTGGTCGAACAGGATTTGGCGGCGGAAGTGGAGTACCGGATGCGCAAAAAAGGAGCGGAAGGCGCGGCGTTTGAGACCATTGTGGCCTCCGGGCCCCGCTCCGCCCACCCGCACGCTCGCCCTACCTCTAAAGCGCTGCAAGATTGTGAGTTGGTAATCTTCGACCTCGGTGCTATACTCAGCGGTTATGCCGCGGATATGACGCGGACGGTGTTTTTAGGTGATCCGACTCGCCGCGTTCGGAGCCTGTACTCCAATGTGCTGAAGGCCCAGGAGGGGGCTATCCGATCGGTCCAGGACTCAACCCCAACGGGAGAAGTTGATTCCACGGCGCGGCGTATTTTGGCAAGACATGGCCTTGCCCGGTACTTTACGCATAGCACCGGCCATGGTGTGGGCTTGGAGATTCACGAAAGGCCGCGCTTGGGCAAAGGGGATACCACCTTCCTCAGGTCAGGTTCGGTGGTCACGGTGGAGCCCGGTGTTTACCTGGAGGGGGTTGGTGGTATCCGCCTTGAGGATACGGTGCTGGTGGGGCCCGAGGGTCCCGAGATCCTTACCCCGGCGTCGAAAGAGAATTGGGTTATAAGCTGAGCAATGATCGGGGTTAGGGATTGGGGCTTCGGGCGAAACCCGAATCCCGGATCCCTAACCCCGAATCCCGAATCCGTGCGGTGGAGATCGCAAATGTTAGTGGCAGGGGGGCAAACGAATGCCCGGTAAGAATTCCAAAGGTAATCTTCCTGAGCCCGGGCGCGTCTGGAATCTGGGCGACATCCAGGAGTTGCTGGACCTCCTGGCGGGGAAGGAAATCACCGAATTTGAAATGGAGCAGCAGGGGGTCAAGATCCGTGTCCGGCGCGGGAGTGTCCACTCTGGGGACACCGGAAATGCCAGCGGATATGTGATTGCTCCCGGGAGCGTCCCGGGGGGAACGGCTCCGAATCCGGCTCCCGCGATCCCGGTGACGACGGCGTCTCCAGCGGCCTCGACCGCACCCGCGGGCGGGGAGGCAGCCACGGAATCCACCGAGGGCCTTTTCATCATGAAGGCGCCGATCGTGGGGACCTTCTACTCCGCGCCTTCCCCCAGCGCGCCGCCTTTTGCCGCGGTGGGCGACACCGTGAAGGTTGGCCAGGTCATTTGCATCATCGAAGCGATGAAGTTGATGAACGAACTGGAATCTGAGATCGCCGGCAAGATTGTTCGCGCCTACGTTGAAAACGGCCAACCGGTGGAGTACGGGCAATCCTTGTTTGCCATCGAGCCCGCGAGGAAGAAATAGCCCATAGTTGATAGTTCATAGTTGATAGTTGGTAGTGCCGGAGCCAGACCCATGTTGGTGGAGACCCGACAAACGCTTTCTATCAACTATTGACTATCAACTATCAACGGCTAGAGATGACTATCAACTATAAACTATCAACTGTTCTTCCCAGCATGTTCAAAAAAATCCTGATTGCCAATCGTGGGGAAATTGCGTTGCGGGTGATTTGCGCCTGCAAGGAATTGGGCATTCCCACCGTCGCCGTATACTCGGAAGCCGACCGCAACTCTCTGCACGTGCGCTTTGCGGATGAGGCCGTCTGCATCGGCCCGCCGCGCAGCGCCGACAGTTATCTCAACGTCGCCAGCATCATCTCCGCAGCGGAAATAACCGGCGCGGAGGCCATTCATCCCGGTTATGGTTTCCTGGCGGAAAGCTCCTATTTTGCCGGAGTATGCGAGGCTTCCAACCTCACCTTTATAGGCCCCCGCCCGGACGTTATCAGCCTGATGGGCGATAAGAATCGGGCGCGCGCAAGGATGAAGGAGTTGGGCCTTCAGGTGTTGCCGGGCTCGGAAGTGATCTCGTCCGAGGAAGAGGCCCTGCGGGAAGCGGAGCGCATCGGGTATCCCGTTATAGTAAAAGCCTCGGCGGGTGGCGGCGGCCGGGGAATGCGCATTGTGAACTCGGCGGACGAACTTCCCCACCTTTTCCGTACGGCGCAGAATGAAGCGGCGGCGTCTTTTGCCACTCCCGATGTCTATGTGGAAAAATACATTGCCTCCCCCCGGCATATCGAGTTTCAGGTTCTGGGCGACCAGCACGGCAGGGTGGTCCACCTGGGCGAGCGTGAGTGCACCATTCAGCGCCGTCATCAGAAGCTCGTGGAGGAATCTCCTTCCACCCAAATTGATGAAGCGACTCGCCAGCGCGTTGGGCATCAGATTATCGTGGCGCTCCAGGAAATAGGTTATACCAGCGCCGGCACCGTTGAGTTGCTGATGGATGAGAAGCGGGACCTTTACTTCCTGGAAATGAACACGCGGATTCAAGTGGAACATCCGGTAACGGAGATGGTGACGGCATTGGACCTGGTCAAGCATCAGATCCTGATTGCGGCGGGCGGGCATGTGCCTTTTGAGGGTGAGACGATTGGCTTGCGCGGCCATGCCATTGAGTGCCGCATCTGTGCTGAGAATCCCCAGACCTTTGCCCCTTCCGCGGGCAAGATAACCGTCTTCCATGCGCCCGGCGGCACCGGCGTGAGGGTTGATACGGCCGCTTATGCCGAGTCCGTAATCCCGCCTTACTACGATTCCCTCATCGCCAAGCTCATTGTGCACGGCGAAAACCGCATGGAGGCCATCCGCCGCATGAGCCGGGCACTGGAAATGTTCATCATCCAGGGCATCTCCACATCCATTCCGGTTCAACAAAAAATCATGGCTGACCCCGACTTTCAGGCGGGGAATTTTGACACCCACTTCTTGAGCCGGTTTGCCCGCAACGGGGACAGTCAATGAACCATCGAGACGCGGAGGCGCGGAGGGAGCAGTGAATTTCCGAATCTCGAAGGAGCCTTGGTGCTGATTTTCAATATTGGCTGTGGCAAGAAGAAGCAGGACGCGGCTGCCATCGGGCT
>PLWR01000663.1 GCA_003165615.1 Acidobacteriota bacterium
CCGAGCTTTCCCCAAGAGTGCCGTTACGTGCTGGAAAGCTTCGCCGCGATCTATCGGTATGATGCGGAGGCGGAAGAACAGGCACTGTCGCCGGAGGCGCGGCTGCACTTTCACCAAGAGCACAGCGGGCCGGTCATGGAAAAGCTGCACGCTTGGCTCCATGCCCAATTCGAGGAAAAGAAGGTGGAGCCCAACTCGGGTCTGGCGAGGCGATCCGGTACTGCCGGAAGCATGGGACTCGGCTGACGCTGTTCCTCCAGCAGGCCGGGGCACCGCTGGACTCGAACCTCGTCGAGCGCGCCCGGAAGAAAGCCATTTTGCACCGCAAGAACAGCCTGTTCTATAAGACGGAGAAGGGAGCCGAGGTGGGCGACCTGTTCATGAGCCTGATTCATACCTGTGAATTGAACGGCGCCAATCCCTTCGACTACCTCACCGAACTGCAGAAACACGCCGGGGAACTGGCGAAGAACCCAGCGGCATGGATGTCCTGGAATTATCGTGCGACGCTGCAGCAGCAGGCCGGCACTATCCGAGGTTCCGCTTAGCCCCTGCCAAGAGTAGAATGCTCCCTACCTGGCCGAAAAGGATCCTCTTCGGCCATACCGGCGCGGCACTTGAAAAAGCCCGGAAAACGAGCCTCCCGAAAGCCGAAATCGCCAAGGGTTTTTGGCCACCCCTCCAGACGGGCCAAAAGTGAGCTGCGCGTGGGTCTTTACGCCTTAGGAGCGGGTTCGTACTGGTCTTGCGTTGGCAGCAGTCATGCTCTGACATTTACTCGGAGACACACCTCCACAATCCCGGCCATTGCGGTAGATAAGGAACTTGGACTATTCCGAGGACATTGGATCCCCATATCGGCTCGACCCTCGCCTACCTATGCCGCCACACCTTCGACAGCCTGAATGAGCTCCTTAACGTGTAACGGCTTGGCAATATAGCCATCCATTTCCTGCCGCCAGACAACGCTCACGGTCACCCTTCATGGCGTGGGCGGTCATGGCGACGATACGAAGATGGTTTCCGGTTGTCTTTTCCTTCTCCCGGAGGGCCTTGGTGACTTCAAACCCATCCATCCCTGGCATTTGGACGTCCATGAAGACGAGGTCAAACGGCTCTTTGTCCAAAGCAGCGAGTGCTTGGTGGCCATCGGCAGCTACGACTACCGTATGCCCTCGCTTCTCCAACAGGCGTACCGCTAGCACCTGGTTAATGGCATTATCCTCGGCCAGAAGAATGCGGCGGCTTGAGGAAAGTCGAGCTTTCCTCAGCGAGTGGCGAGTGGCGGGAGGAAATGTGTCGGCGTTTTCTTGCTTCGACGCAAGAACATTTCGGATAGACTCCAAGAGTTCCGCCTGCCCGATCGGCTTGGTCAGGTAAGCAGCGATCCCCAGTTCCTGGCAACGGGCAGCGTCGCCGCGCTGGCCCGCCGAAGTTAGCATTATCATGACGGTATCCGCGAATCTGGGGTTCCGCTTGATCTGCTCGGCCAAGTCGAATCCCTCCACTTCGGGCATTTGCGAATCAAGAAGCATCAAACGAAAGGGCCTACCTGAATCGGTGGCATGTTGCAGTGCGATCATCGCAGCCGCGGCCCCATCTGCCAGCGTGGGCCTCGCCCCCCGGCGCGAAACTATTTCTCCCAGGATACGCCGGTTGGTCGGGTTATCGTCCACGACAAGCACCTGCAATCCTTCCAGGACGGCAAGGTCGGCGGGTTGCGGTCGTTCTCTCGCCCCGGCCGGAACGAGGAAATCCGCGGTGAAGTGGAATGTGCTGCCCTTCCCCAACTCGCTCTCCACCCAAATCCGCCCTCCCATCATTTCAACGAGGCGCGAACAAATGGACAATCCGAGCCCCGTACCACCGTACCGGCGTACGGTGGAGCCGTCGGCCTGGGTGAAGGCCTCGAAGATCAATTTTTGCTTATCAGCCGGAATGCCCATACCCGTGTCAACGACACTGAAGCGCACGCACGCCCGATCCTCCTCCTGCGCCTCGCTCTCGACGCGGACAATCACCTCGCCCTTTTCGGTAAATTTGAGGGCGTTTCCCACCAGGTTGGTGATCACCTGCCGGACACGCAAGGGGTCACCGATGAGAACTTCTGGCAGACCAGGTCGCAGGTCACAGGCTAACTCCAGCCCCTTCTGGTCCGCCCGGGCGGCGAACATCTTCATCGTCTCCTCCAGACTGTCGCGCAGGTTGAACTCCATCAGGTCAAGTTCCGACTTGCCCGCCTCAATCTTGGAGAAGTCCAGGATGTCGTTGATGATACTCAATAGTGCATCTGCCGAAGCTTTGGCCATGCGGAGGTCTTCGCGCTGCCCGGGGGTCAGGTCAGTGTCAAGGACCAACTCGGTCATGCCGATGACCCCGTTCAGGGGCGTGCGAATCTCGTGACTCATATTGGCCAGGAATTCGCTCTTGGCGCGGCTGGCCGCTTGCGCAGCTTCCATGGCACACAGCATTTCCGCTTCCGCCTGCTTGCGCTTGGTGATGTCGCGAAAGATGCCGTTGCTGACGGGGGTAATCCCGTTCTCGAACCCGCAGCTTGCGGTGCCTTCCAGGACGACAATCTCTCCGCTTTTGGTGCGAAACAGCGCCTCGATTCGGTCGATCTCCTTTCCCGACATAAGACGTTTGAGCAGCTCGTTGCAGTGCTCCTTGCTTTCGGGATGGATTACATCGAACAGCGAAATGACCTTTAAGTCTTCCCTGCTATACCCCAGGGTCTCATGCCAAGCCCGGTTGGCATACAGAATGCGGCCGCGGGTATCCACACACTGGATAAGGTCACTGGCGTTTTCAAACAAGTCTCGGTATCGCTCTTCACTCGCTTGCAGGGCCTCTTGCGTCCGCGCGCGGTCCCTGATTTCGGCGGTCAGGGCTTGGTTGGTCTGGGCAAGATCTGCCGTCCGTTCCTGGACTCGATTCTCCAAGTCCTGCCGCTGGGCCTGGGCCTCGCGGCTGACCGTCCATTTTCTGGTAAGCGCGTGTGCCAACTGGATGGCTTCGATATTGTCGAACGGCTTCTTGAGAATGACCAGGCTATCGGAATGGCCGAGGT